>NZ_JBFUIX010000085.1:0-25748 GCF_056401635.1 Paenibacillus sp. P4_E11
GTTCCTCACCGATACAGGGCCGTGCTGGAACCATGGACGATTCATTGGGTGGAGTTTAATGGAACGCTCGCTTTGGAATTGCTCCGTACCTTGCACTTTCCCGAATCGACAGTGTTGTATATGACCCGACCGGATACTCTGTTCTCCCGCGTGCGGGAAATTAACACTCTTTTTCAAATTAAGAAAAGTGTTGTGTCCGGTCATCATAGCTCCCAACCTATGTACGATCTGCTTATAGATATTTCCCGCTACACTTCCCGAACCAACACCGGCATGAAGCCGTTCGTTTATGAAAGGCTGAGGCTGGCTATGGCACAGGTCATTAGGAAATAGACGAAATCTATTGAGGCTCGTAACTAGTATTTTAATCTTACTACTAGCCAAAGTAACCTATGCTAGAGCAACGATACTGGTTAATTTGCCATTCTTAAATAATCCGAATATGGGAAGGAAACAGGGGGTTAGAAATAATGAAAGTGAGAGAGAGATCGGAATCAGGTACTTTGGACGTACCAGCGAAGGGGTTCGGTGGTTGGAAAAAGGCCGATTTACCATTAAGTATTTCGCATTCAGCTATCGTTGTCTTGCATGCTTGGGATTATGGCGGGTGGCTCTTGCCTTCGGATTCGTATATAATGCCGATGATCTGATCCATGCTTTGCAGAGCTGACTTGACTTTGGCTTAATCATATGTCATTACTTACTAAAACCGACCTTAGTTACTAAGGCCGGTTTTTGCTATGTACGCTCAGCATTCAAATCAGTCTCGGTTGAAGACAATATGAAGCAATTTGTTGAGTCAAATGGCTCGGTATCCCGACCGTGATGGACCGCTTCCTCGAGCAGGCGCTTCGACAAGTGATGAACCCGATCTTCGACGCGCATTCTTCCGCCGCGCCAAGCAGGACCTGGGCTTAGCGAATTGTCACTCTACAACGGAAGAGCATCACCATGCTCATCTGGAACTCTTCTTTACCGCAGATACAATACTAGGTTTTACCCCCTGGGAAATGAACAAAGAAAAAACGAGTGATGATGAAAGCTACACTCACGACGAAATGGTCCGCTGCCTCTTCCACACTCGTTGCACGTGCATAACTCATGAGTAATAAACATTACTCAGAGCCTAAAGTGATATATATAATATATAAAAAAACTTAAATTTCTATCGGAAAGGAAGTCTTTATATGGCGATCTTAATAACAGGAGCGACCGGCAAAATCGGCACAAAACTAATAGAGTCCATGATTGATGAGCATGAACTGGTCCTCTTCTCACGGAAGCGTCCGTTGGTTGACGCTCCCTTCGTCCAAGGCAACTTCGATTCCTATGAGGATTTATGCAAGTTGAATGGATATCCGATTGAGACGGTGATTCATCTGGCGGCTGTGCAAACCGGCTTCTCCGAAGACGAAATCTTCGGTACGAATATTCTGGGAACCCGTAGGTTGTTCCGATACTTACTCGATCGGGGCTGCCTCAAATTTATCTCGATCAGCTCGATTGCAGCCGTCGGCTGCCTGGATCGCCATTTCTTTCCTTTGCAGCTGCCGATACCGGACGATCATCCTTGCTTGGCCACAGATGCATACGGAGCCTCAAAAGCTATGGTCGAAGAGCTAAACAGATATTTCAGCCGAAGGGCCCCCTCTACGGATTTTGTTAATTTTCGCTTAGGCTCTGTTGTAGAGAACGAAGAGGCCTGGGCTCGAAGCGAGGTCAAACGGGATACACCCCTGAGCACCCCCTTCGCCAATTTAAGCAAGTTGCTGATGAGCGATGTGGTTCGGGCGATTACTACGGCTGTTGATGCTCCGCTGCAATATGGTGCCCGTACATATAATGTGGTCGGGAAGCAGGCGTGCTGCGATCATCCCGTTAGAGAGACCTTGGATCGTATTTTCGGCGAACAGTATAAGAACGTGGACAGCTCGTACTATCAGCAAGAAGGTCATGAGAAAGCACCCTTGTTCGATATGCGAAAAATCAAGGCCGAACTGGGATTTGAGCCTACGCGGTAGGGGAATAATCATGGTCCGAGCCGCCGGTGCAGCCATAGTCCTCTGAGGATTATCCCTGCCTCTCCAGTATCAAAGTCCGGTTCCGATTATAGACGGCACCGCGTCAGAGGGGCTACCGTGAGGATGAAACGAATTCATCGATTGATAGATAAGTGTCGGAAGACAAGAACATAGGTACATTAAAAGTCGTGAAATTAGCGGCTTTTGTTTTAATGTACCCAAGTTCTTGTCTTTTACTGATGACAAGAACTTGGGTACATTCCCGACGAAAGTTTCGGATAGGCGGAAATTACGACGGAACTTCAAAGTTAGTTTTCATGCTCTTGCCTAGACCAGTTGTTTTCATCTTAGGACGTTTTTCTTATGAGAGTCGGCCACGATGGCTGGCTTTAGCATACGCAAATTTCAGTGTTGTAAAAGACGTAAGTTTGTGTCGTCCGTAGTAGTACACGATGATTCTATAAAATAATATTCAAGATTCTCAGGGCTACTGAGGATGCATGGAGAACTCAAACGGAGGTGATGGAGCATGACTCATACTTTCAGGGAAGATCGGTTTACCTCGAAGGAAGGTGATGTAACGTTCATTATGCCAAAGAAGGGCGAGAATTTTTCTTTACGTTCAAGAACCTTGACCTATATTTGTTTATAGCTAGAAGAAGCGCCAAAATCGGTAACGAATTGCGCGATACGTCCGCCACCACGATCGCGTATAACGACGAAAAGTGGGAGTATTTGCTTTATGATTGCGTTAGACACTTATCTGGGAATTTATGCCGGAACACAAATTAAGAAAAGTTTCAAACGAAGTCTTCTTAGCGAGCTTAATCTTTTTGGTGTTAAAAGAGCCGGTTCCATGCTGACATGATGACCGGTTCTTTTTGCGCATTGAGGTAGGCTTTTGCAAGTTCATGGGTAACGAGGCCCCCTATAGCCGATTCATTTCGCGATATTTTGAGGGCCTCATTCCCATACTTTTAGCAAACACGAGGCTTAAATAGAAGCCGTTCTCGTAGCCGCAGCGGCTGGCGATCTGATCCAGCGTCATCTTGGTATCAAGCAGAAGTCCAGCTGCCCTACGTATGCGCAAAGATCGGACGAATTCTGACGGGTTCATGTGGAACGATCTCCGGAAACGGCGAGTAAACTGGACGGGGCTAAGTCCAAGCAGGCCGGATAGCTCGTTCATGCCGAATGGAGAATAGGCGTGCCGATAGAGCCATTCCATCGCCCGGTTCATCAGCTCATCTTCCGAATTCGGAAGATGATCAAGCTTATCTTTTAGATGCTCGTCTTCCCAATCCTCGCATGTGAGTTGCCATATATCATTGAGAATCATTTGTTTGCGCTGGACATTGCGCGGATCGACCGCGAGGTGGAGCTTGCGCAAATAGGCGAAGTCCGAAAACAGCCGTCTGCCGTCCGTTGGATGCGATTTAACGAATGGCAGCAGCGGCTTGAGCTCCGATTTTTGGTTAGCGGCAAATTCGAAACCGATATAATGGAGTCCCAATGGCGACACCATTTCACGATGAAATGTGAAGCCTGGGGGACAATAAATAAGCTCTCCGGCGCTTGCCTCTCCGCTTTCTGCACCGATTCGAAACCGGAATTTCCCCGATTCAACGGCAAACATCACCCATACAGGATAAGTGTCCGCGTGCATTTCAAATTGTTCCTTGCGCTCGAAATAAAAGTGAAAAGYCAGCAGCAGCTGCTGGTTCCATAAAGCTTGCGCATCCATAATGAAGCATCGGCTCCTCGAATTGAAATAAAATATATTATAAATGAATGAATACTGTATGTTCAAGAGTTAAAAATGATGTTCTACTGAAATAAAAATACGATTTACAATTTCTTTACGTAGAGTTAACAGATTATGCGACTTGAATTGATATACTCAAACTGCTTAATAGACAAATGGGGGGATAGGCAAATATTACACTTTAAAAATGGAGGTTGTAACTTTGAAAAGCACATTGAAAAGAAAGAGGATTTCTTTATTGCTGAGCCTGTCAATCTTAGGAACTGCAGTACTGGCAGGCTGCGGGCAGGAACAAACGGAGGAGAAGAGCGGAAGCACCCCACAGCCCGTACCGGCGAAGGTCATGGATACGACGCCCGTTACGCTCAAGTTTGCCGTACATTTGCCGATTACCGAAGAATTTAAGCAGCTGTACATCGAGCCGATCACAAAGAAGTATCCCCATATTACGTTAGAGCTCATGAGTGCCAGCTCGTTTAAGGCGTACGATGACCTAATTGCTTCCGGCCAGGTTCCGGATCTCTACATTTCATTTAACGGCAACATGCCGGGATTAAAAGATCGGGCCATTAACATGGATATGAAACCGCTTTTCCAGAAAAATCAAGTGGATTTGAACCGGTTCGAGCAAAACTACTTGGACGATATTCAATATGCAGCGACTGAAAAGGGCGAATTATACGGCTTGCCAATTGAAACCGGATTTCATGCGTTGTATTACAACAAGGACATTTTCGATAAATTCGGCGTTGCTTATCCGAAGGATGGGATGACCATGGAGGATGCCTTGGAGCTTGCCAAGAAGGTGACACGGGTCGATAACGGCGTTCAGTATCGAGGTTGGGACGTAGGGAGTATCGTGAGACTGGCTCAACCTCTCGGGCTGGAGTATATTGACCGCAAAACGGAGAAGGCGATTACGTCAAGTGAAAGCTGGAAACGTGTGTTCGAATTGGGGAAGCAAATCTATTCGATTCCCGGCAATGAACCGTCGAAAGATTCGAATAAGAACGGATTGAACGGGTTCATCAAGGACCGCACGGTTGCGATGATGAATGAAACCAGCAAGTTCTCACAGCTTAAAGCGGCGGAGGGACTTAATTGGGATGTCGTACAGATTCCGTTCTTCAAGGATAGACCGAATATTTATGGAAATTCAACTGTTTATATGGTTGGAGCTGTTCCAACAACCAAACACATGGATCAAGTGCTTCAGGTGATCGAGGTGTTAACTTCCGATGAAGTGCAAATGAACGTTTCCAAATCCGGCCGAATATCACCGCTTAAGAGCGAAGTCGTGAGGAAAGCGTTCGGGCAGGGCGATCCTTCCTTGAAAGATAAAAACATTGCGGGGATTGTGAAAAGCAAACCGGTGAAATACCCGATCTACTTAAACAGGGAAATCGCCGAACCTCTCACTACGAAAAAGTTTGATGTCTTCCTGAAGGGCCCGGACGATGTGAATGTGGTATTGAGAGAACTAGACGAGGAAATCAATAAAGCCACTGCTACAATTGGCAAATAACGGCTCGAAATAAAATCATGCAGTCTTAGCAGTCCAGCAATTTTTTTCGAAAGGATGATCAACCTTGAGGCTTTCAACGACAACARGCACTTTCAGCCTAACCTTGTCAGGTGGCTATACGCCTTATAAAGAGTCGATTAGAAGGTTAGCGACAGCAGGATATGATGTGGTGGACATTAATTTTTGCCGAGCGCTGACGGGCCAAACCGATCTTGTCAGTGACAACTGGGAGCAATTGATGCATGAGCTCCGAGATGAGGCCGAGAAGCTGGGTATCGAGTTTACGCAGTCCCATCCTGTATTTTTACCGGGACATGTGAATGATCAGACGGCGGAGCGGCTCGAGGTGTACCATGAGATGATGCGCCGTTCCATTATCGCCAGTTCCATTCTCGGCGTGAAATGGGCGGTCGTACATCCCCAAGAGGACAGGGCGAAAACCGCGCTGGACGTGGATGCATGTATCAAGGACAATGTGGAGCATTTCTCTCCTATTGTCGAGCTTGCCGTCAATCACAATGTCGGTATCGCGTTTGAAAATATGATTGAAGGGGAAAGGTCAAAGCGGCGGTTTGCCAGCCATGCGGCCGAGCTCGCTGCGCTGATCGACGTATGGGGCGAGCCTCGAGTAGGCGCATGCTGGGACTTCGGTCACGCCAATTTCCTATACAAGGATCAGCGCCCGGCGCTCCGCACGCTTGGCAAGCGACTTAAGGCGACTCATGTTAACGATAATTACGGCAACTCAGATGAGCATATGTTTCCGTTCCACGGCAGCGTAGACTGGGGTTCGATCATGCCGGTGCTTGCGGAGATCGGGTACGCGGGCGATTTTACCTACGAGACGCATAAGGAGTTTAACGGCTTGCCCGAGCCTATAAAAGACTCTTTAGCAAAGGTTGGATACGAGATCGGCCAATACTGCCTGACATTATTGGACACCGGCGAATCATCAAGAAACCAGTTGGGAAAGTTTTAGAAGCTCCCCCAGCGTCTATTTAGATAGAATCCTCGATAGGGAATTAGACACTGATTATTAAAGATTACAGAAGCCAAACACGGTTCGTATTGAATGGGGTCGTGTTTGGCCTTTGTATAATGAAATATGAGTTAAGAAAAGAGCAACTGAAGTCGTGAAACGAACAACACAAACAATGATAAAAGGAAGAGAAGGATTATATGGAAAATCGTGCTGAAAGACAAGTAATTCATACTCAAGTTCTTGTTCTTGGTGGTGGTTCCGGAGGGGTTGGCGCAGCAATTTCAGCAGCGCGTGAAGGAGCAGAGACAATTTTAGTTGATCGTCAAGGCTTTTTAGGCGGGAACATGACTATAGGGTTGCCATTACTAGCTTTTTTGGATGCCCAAGGTCGCCAGGTAACAAAGGGGCTACCACAAGAGATTGTTGATCGTTTGGTAGAATTGGGTGGATCATTCGGACATAGAGAATGTCCATTGCATAATTCAACTACAGTGATTGACCCTAATTTAATGAAAATCGTTGTCTTTGAAAAAATTAAGCAATATGGGGTACGGCCTTTATTGCATTGTGAAATTATTGGAACGACTGTTGAAAATGGTGAACTAAAGTCAGTTATTGTTAAAGGAAAAGGAAAAGAAATAGAAATTTTTGCTGATGTATTTATTGATGCGACAGGTGATGGTGATGTTGCATTTATGGCGGGAGCCGAATTCGAAAAGGGGCAATATGCGAATGGAGAAACACAGCCACCTACGTTAATGTTTACAGTAGGAGGCTTTAATTTAGAAAAGTTTATGGATTATTTGGAAGAACACCCGGAAGAATTAAAACATGGATCATCAATGAAAATACGTCCTGGTTACACAGCTGAGTTTTTGCGAGCAAGTGAAAATCATGTATTTGTCGGATTAAAAAACACGGTTTCAAAACTCAGAAAAGAAGGAAAGTGCCCTATTGATCGGGATACAATTATTTATATTAATTTGCCTAGAGAAGGCTATATTGCTTTAAACTGTATTCGTATATTGAACTTTGACGGCACAAAAATTGAAGAGTTGAGTAGAGGTGAAATTGAATCAAACCTACAAATTATACCTCTCATTAATATGCTAAAAGAACATATACCTGGCTTTGAGAATATTTATTTATCCTCTATAGCACCATTTTTGGGTATTCGGGAAACACGGAGAATAATAGGCAAGCAAATGATACGTGAAGAAGCTGCTGTAAATGGAGTCATTCCAAATGATACCATCGCTTTAGGTTCATATATTATTGATATTCATAGTGGTTCCGGTGATTCAACCATTATTAGGTCACTTGCGGGTCCTTATGGGATAACCTATGGGGCAACTATTTCTAAAGATGTTAAACGACTTATGTTAAGTGGACGTTGTATAAGTGTGGATCCGGTTGTGTTCGGCTCATCAAGAGTTATGCCTACTTGTATGGCGGTTGGCGAAGGAGTAGGTATCGGGGCTGCATTAGCTGTACAACAAAATATTGCTCCGGAAGATGTAGATGTTCAAATTATAAGACGAAAATTACGCGAGTATGGAGCAATACTTTCATTAGAAGAAGATATACATGCTTAATTATAGCTATCATAAAGAATCGGGAGGCGGTCGTTTTGCATGAAGGGCAATTGATTTTTTTTKGCGGCGTAGGTAAGTCTGGGGGCGTCCAGGTTCTTTACGGTAAAGGGAAGCAGGCTGTTTTATTCGATTTCGGAGTCGAGCACAGCAGCCTTCTGTTCCCTAAGCAGCTGACACTGTATGAACCGGTAGGCGCGACACCAGGGCGGGAGCTGCGTCAATATTTGCTCGGCAGAATGACCGCGCCGTTGCTTGAGCTGTACGATCCCGAGCAAATGAAGGGACTGGATCCGGCAATGGTACGGCGTGCATGGGGCGACCGTGAATTTCCTCAATTCGAGAGTCTCAGTCTGTTTATCGGACACATGCATACGGATCATATCGCGGTACTTCCTTATGTTCACCCGAATATCCCCGTGTATATGAACTTCGACGCCCATTCCTTGTTCCGGGGCATGGTTGCGGGCGGCCACAGCCCGGATACCAAAGCACAGATAAAAGCCTGCGACGATTTGAGCGTCATCGATTTTGGGGAATTTACGATGCAAATTGTCGAGATGGATCATAATGCGACAGGTGCGGCGGGCATTATTATTGACGATGGCACCCACAAAATCGCCTATACGGGTGATTGGCGCCGTCAAGGCAAGCATCCGGAACGGATCGACCGGTTCATCGAGTTGTGCCGCGACAGACAGGTCGACTTGCTGATTACGGAAGGAACACGTCTTACTTCCGACCCGTCCGCCGTGTTGTCCTATCAGATGACGGAGGATGAGCTGCTGTCCCGTTTCTTGGAAATCGTAGGCAAAGCAGACGGGCTTGTGTACTTGCAGATGTCACCGCGGGACCTGGAGCGAATGGCCAACATGATCGCTATTGCGGCGGCGAAAGGGCGGAAGGTTGTGATGGAGGCTTCTCATGCCGTCATCTGGCATACCGCGAACCGCGAAGGCTTGCGTATTCTCGATGGCCATCCCGCCCTTGACGAAGCGATCCGAATCGTCGACGTAACGGTAAAGGAAGGCATAGCGGTTCCCTATGAAACGATCTCTCTGGAAGAAATGGCCGAACAAAAGTACGAGTATGTATACTTCTTCAAATTTCCCGACCTTGCYCATATGATTGAATTGGAAACACTCGGCGATTTGCAGGAGCGGTCGCATTTCATTCAATCGGATTACAGCGTCAAGCTCGATCATGCTGATGTGGCCAAATATTTGAAGACGTTCGGCATCACCGGCCATTCATTGTCCAACGGGGGGCACGCCCATCCCGAGGCGATATCCGACATGATCGAACAGATTGCACCCAAAGTGGTTATTACGCTACACAGCCGTTATCCGGAATCGCAAAACACGAGAGGCGTTAAAACTTATTACCCGAAAAAAGGGGAGACGTTATCGGTGACTTCCATCCTTGCGGCCGGCGTCAGTGCTGGAAACGGATGATATAGAGATTGCAGAGGGAGAAGATATTCGATGACCACGATTACTTTCGTCAGACACGGCATTACCGATCACAATATTGAGAACAGAGCGCAGGGTCACACTCAAAATCCGCTGAATGAAACGGGGAGAGCGCAAGCGGTATTAGTTGCCAAGCGACTCTCCGAAGAGCAGTGGGATGTATTTATTTCCAGCGATTTACGGCGAGCGCGCGAAACAGCAGAAATTATTTCCGCTGCGATAGGCAAGCCTGTCGACTTCTTCGATGAACGGCTGCGAGAAATGGACAGAGGAAAGATTGCTGATACGATTGAATCAGAAAGAATTGAACGGTGGGGAAAAAATTGGAGACAGCTTGATATGGGCCAGGAAACCCATGAGTCGATGCGTGCCCGCGGAATGAGCTTTGCCCGGGATATCGCTTTGCGGTTTGCCGGTAAAAAGGTTCTCGTCGTCACGCACGGATATTTTCTGGGGCAAACCCTAAAGGAGCTGATGCAGGACGAGTCTACCGGTAACGAACTGCGCAATACTTCGGTAACGACTATCGCGTATAAGGATGAGAAGCGGGAATATTTGCTTTACGATTGCGTTAAACACCTGCATGACAATTAATGTCGAAACTAAGTGAAGGAGCCGGTCGCCATGCTGCCATGATGATCGGCTCCTTTTTTGCAGGTATAGTCGTTCGCTGTGCGGCTGCCCTTAACAAACCGCATAAAAAACAGGGATATTCATCCCTGTCCGAGATCCTACAGATCTTTTCCATTCATAATAAACGCTTATGCAACAACGAATACTTCTAGAGCTCGCTGAAGTGGCGGGAGTGACCGGGCAGCACCTGTGTCTGCAGTTACAATGTCAATCAAGTGAATTTCGACGTCGATCGCGAAGGGAATGCCTGCGCCAATGAACCTGACCGGTGATCTGTGATCTCCCGGTCAGGTTTTATTATAGTAAGTGCTTTACTGCGATGAAGCGTTGGGGTCTGAGTTAGTCGATTAATTCGACTAACTCAAGGTTGTGGCGGGTGTATGTGGGCAAGTTAGTCGATTTCTTCGACTAACTTGAAGCTGGTGGATAGTATTCACCCTGCCCGCAAAACCGAGCACGGAGCGTACGAAAGACGTAACTCCTAATACGAAAGAAGAACGAAAGAGGGTGTGGGAGGGGGGGGGAGAAGCGGAATCTTCTCCCTTACCCTCTCCACGCGCTTAACTGAATGCCTACGCCAATGAACCTGACCGGTGATCTGTGATCTCCCAGTCAGGTTTTTTAATAGACGATTTTCTGCTATATACAATTTCGCCCACACCACACTGGAACTGGATTATCGTATACGGATCCGAAACGTGTGTATGGCATTTCCTCCAGCGTTCCGCTTGAATTAGAGCTAGCCCAACCATCGTAATCCCACGGATAAGGAGAAAAGGAGAAAAGCAGATGAATCCTCACAAAACCAAAGAAACCATCATTCAGCAGCCTGCAGCTGTTCGCATTACGGGGGAGAAACTCCGACGAAGGCGCCGCTTCAACATGAACGTGCCGCTCATGATCATGTTCGCCCCCATTCTGGTGTACTTCATCACGTTCAAATACATCCCGATGGGGGGACTGATTATCGCCTTCAAGGACTACAACATGGCGGAAGGTATTCTTCACAGCCCTTGGACAGGCTTGGACAACTTCCGGCTTCTGTTCAACAGCCCGATGATGCTCAACATTATCAAGAACACGTTTTTCATAAGCGTGCTGACGATCGTGGTCTCGTTCCCCTTTCCGATTATTCTAGCGATTCTGTTGAACGAAATCAGACGCATGGTCTATAAGCGTATCATCCAGACGCTCGTCTATTTGCCGCATTTCTTGAACTGGGTCATCGTCGGCTCGTTCATCGTCCTGATCTTCGCTCAGGAACAGGGGATCATTAATAAAATCATCGTTGCACTGGGCGGGGAAAAGATCCAGTTTCTGTATAACAAGTCGTCCTGGCTTAGCATTTATCTCGGTTCGGGAATATGGAGGGGAGTCGGATTTGGGGCCATCATCTATTTGGCGGCGCTCGCTAATATCGATCCGAGCTTGTACGAATCGTCGAGTTTGGACGGGGCCAACAAGTTAAGGCAGATCTGGCATATTACACTGCCGGGTATTGCGCCGGTCATCGTGCTGATGCTGATCCTCTCGATGGAGAATGTGATGGATGTCGGGTTCGATCAAATCTATGTGCTCAAAAATCCGATGGTGAGCGACATTTCCAATGTCATCAGCGTGTGGAGCTATGAAGTCGGTCTCGGGCGTGGACAATTCAGTCTGACGACCGCTCTAGGATTTTTCACCTCTTCAGTCGGGCTGGTGCTTGTGCTGGTCACGAACCGAATCGCCCGTAAATTCGACCAGGGACTCTGGTAAAGGAGAATCGACATGAAACCTACATTCGGCGAGAAAATCTTCTATGTCATGAACTACGTGCTGCTCGGGTTATTCGGGATCAGCTGTATCGTGCCAATTATCCATATCTTATCGCTCTCTTTAAGTTCGGAGCATGCCGTCCTGTCCGGATTCGTCGGATTGTGGCCGGTCGGCTTCACCTTCGATTCGTATAAGCTGCTGATCGAGGGAACGAGAATCGTGCATGCGTTTCAGAATAGCGTTCAGATTACTGTTGTCGGAACGATCCTGAATTTGGTGTTTACGATCCTGGCGGCCTACCCGCTATCCCGCAAATATTTTTATGGCCGGAAACCGCTAACCTTGATGATTCTGTTCACCATGTTATTCTCAGCCGGACTTATTCCGAGTTATCTGCTGATCAAGAGCTTGGGACTGGTCAATACGTATGGAGCTTTATGGCTGCCCGGCCTGATCGGGGTATACAATTTGCTCGTCCTAAAAACCTTTTTCGAGAATATTCCAGGCGAGCTCGAGGACGCGGCCCGAATCGATGGATGCAGTGAAACCCGGTTGATCATGCAGATCATGCTGCCGCTGTCGATGCCGGTGATCGCCACGCTCATCTTGTTCTATGCTGTCGGCCATTGGAATTCGTTTTTTAGTGTCATGATTTATATCAACTCCTCCGAAAAGCACAACCTGACAGTGTTGGTGCAGCAGATGATCATGAACAACCAGCTGGCCCAACAGGTTACGGAAGGACGACTGAGCGAGGACATGATGGAGTCCGTCACTCCGCAGTCGATTCAATCAGCAGGCGTCATCGCCATGCTGGTTCCGATGTTAATCGTCTACCCGTTTTTACAAAAATATTTCGTTAAAGGCGTCATGATTGGGTCGATCAAAGGGTAGGGGTTCGACCGCAGAGAACGTATGGAAAGGGGGAATGTAGGGACAACGGAGCAGAGCAGATGGCGGCATAGGGTGTGGAGCTGGTCGATGAGAAGGTAGAGTGGGAAGCCCCCAATATGAAGGAGGAATTCAGATGCCGAATGAAAAGATGGAGCAGCATGTAGATGTAGATAGTCGGTTGGACCAAGACCGTCCGCTGGAAAAGGACGTCAAGGTAAGTCGCAGAAAACTGTTGGCCGCTTTCGGCATGGCTGGCGCGGCGATTGCCGCAGGCAGCATGCTCCCAGGTGCGTCAGCTGTCTACGGGAAAGAGGAAGGATCGGTTACCGAATCCGTGTATGGAGGGGTTACTGGCAAGGGAAAGGTTCCGATCCTGAAAGCGGCGGATCTGGTCGTGTCGACTACGATTGCCGAGATCCGGGCCAATTCCATGCCCGAGCCGGACTTTCTCTATTATGTTCGGGATGAAGGGATGGAGGGTCATTTCCGTGTCGATCTGCCCGATTCCACGTCGGCTGACAATACAGGGACGATCGTCGTGTCGGCGTCCGGCGCCCGGTTCAAGCGGTTGATGGCGGACGATACGATCGACGTTCGTTGGTTCGGGGCGAAGGGAGACGGAGCGACCGACGATACGGAGGCGATCCGTGCTGCGATTGGTCACGTAGCGGCCGCATTCCCGTACGGAGGCATTCTGCATTTCCCGAACGGGAAATACCGAGTCACGGACGGGTTCACGCTAACGGGAATCCGGGTAAGCTTGCTTGGAACGAAGGCGGAATTATTTCTGGATAACGTTTCTGATACGATTACGGTGCTTACTTTTCAAGCTTGCAGCGACTTCTTCGTAGACAATCTGAAAATCTCCAGCTCGAAAACGACGAAGATGTTCTCCAAACAAGCGCATGGGCTCAATATCCAGAATTCGAGTAAATTCAAGGTGTCGAATCTGGACATCTCTTATCGGACGGACGCTATGAATATCCAACACTGCAATAACTTCACGGTGGAAGGCAACGACGTCTATTATTTAGGCGAAGAAGGAATACGGATCGGCGGGAGCTGGAATTGGCGCGTAGCGAACAACCGGATCCATCACCATAACGGCGACGGGATCTTGTTGAAGCACGCCGGCAGCCCGGAAGGCATGTACAATGGCGAGGTCATCGGCAACTTCCTGTACGACGGTGTGAGTACGTACGGCCTCGCCAATTCGATCGGCGGCGGGATCAATTCGAATGAAGAAGTGACGGGAACTAGCGAACACAACCTTCATAATTTGGTCATTAGCGGCAATACATTCAAGAACCTGCGGTACGGAATCGCGCTCGCCAGCATTTCGAATTTCACCATATCCGGCAATGCGATCATGAATGTCAAGACCGCCGGGATCCGGATGGACAACTCCCTCACGAATAACCCTACGCGTAATCCGGGTGGCGAGAGTTCGATTACGGGGAACACAGTCGAGAACGTGACGGACGGAGAAGGCATCCAGTTTCTAACCAACCAAGCTGTTGTGGAGAAGGTATCGATCACGGGAAATCATGTTAGAGGGGTCAGGCATGCCGTCTCGCATTACCCGGGCATAGCGGCTTCGAATGCCGCCGTCTCCGGCAATATGGTAAGCGATTGCAAGGTTCTCCTGCAAGCCAGCAATTGTACGATATCCGGCAACCGCTTCCAGCAAGGCGGATTTACCGCTTCCGACCCTGCTTCCAACTCGATCAAGCTGATCGAATCCTTCGTGTTCACAGGGAACACGTTCGAGGATGTGAACGGCCAGATCGGAATCAGCATCGGCTCAGGCCTCATTAGCGGCAACTCGATCAAGACGGGCTCGAGCCTATGCGCGTTCCGAATCAGAAGCAATCCGACAGGCAATGTGTACATCATGAACAACAGTTTCGACTGCCCGAACACGGCGGAGAGGATCACTTATGACGCGACCGTGACGGCAGCAGCAGCGGGGAAAATAAGCAGTGATTTCACGATGGCCGGAGCGATCCAACGTTACGGTACCGTGATTCCTACGGTAGGGACATATTCGCCGATGTCCATTATATGGAGCAAGGACATGGGGAGGGGGAAGCCTATCGGCCATGTCTGCATCACAGGTGGAACTCCGGGGGTATGGTCCCCGTTCGGCTATATCGGCTCGATCAAGCACGGGACGGTTACGATCGGCGCATTGCAGGATTCAGTCATCGTGGAACACGGTTTAGGCAGTTTGCCTGCATACGCCTCTCCGACTCCTCTGGGAAATATGGGGCATGTGTGGATTACGGACATGACGGCTACGCACTTCACGATACGATGCTCTACGGCGCCAACAGCGGCCACCCCTATATTGTGGGAAGCGAGAGATTAACCTTCAGGGAGAACATGATGACAACCTTACACTTTAACGGAACTCCACTAATCATCGTCATCGAAGATGTGCTGGATCATCCGTACTTCGACTGGCCGACGACGCTGGTTAGCTATTCATTAGTTCTTGATTCCCGAGTGGACCCTTCGACGCTTTGTTTAACCGACAAGGATACCGGTCAACGTATCATGTTTCAGCTGTCCCCTCCTGAAGAATCTGGGCGCGGAGCTGAGGTTCATCTCCGGTTCATGACCGATCTGCCTTCGGGTGGGAGACGCGTCTTTGAACTGTCGGAGGTCGACGAACCGGCATGGGCGGGGCGGGAGCAAGAGGAACATTCCAGGGTGCGGTGCACCCTGGAGAACGCTTCGTGGATCATGGACAACGGACGTATCCAGCTAGCTATTCCTTGCGAAACGTCGACCAGTCCGTCCGTTAGCCTATCCGAGCATGTGCTCATCTACCGGATCGGTAGAAACGGCGTATGGCAAGGAGCTTCCTATCTTCATACCGTATCGAAGGGTAGCATGAAATGCGACATTGTCGAGAATGGCCCGCTTCAGGTGGTCGCCAAGATCACGTGTGTTGTGGATGAAGCTGTCTACGTCACAACGCTGAAGCTGATAAGCGGGATGGATTTCGTCGAGGTAGACGAACAGATGGACGGCTTCCGCGACGAGGACGATGTTCATTTGATGACGGAATGGAATCAATTCCATCCTACCCACCGGTATGCGCCCAACCGTCCTTTCAATCGGAACGATGGGCTCGAAGGCTTCGAGCGGTATCCATTCGAGCCGATCGACAGGCAGGTGACGGACACGCACATTGAACTTAGAGTCCATGACTCCGGCGATCCACTGCTGCCGTTCTGCCTGCTTCCATACGAGCCATGGCAAGGCTTCGAGAGATTGAACATGGCGACATTCTGGGACAGCCGGACAATGGACAGTGTCGGCATCTATATTCGCAACCCGGAACAGTGGAACGATGGACAATACAGTATATGGAGCTCCAGCAGACGTCTCGCCGTTCAGTTCCGCTATCGGGACGACCGGTTGAGCTGGAAGCACCCGATCCGTAATGGTTGCCGATCTACGGCGGTTTGCTGTTATGACCATCGGCTGGATAGGGCAGAGGTCGAGCGGCTGGAGAGCATATGGAAGGAAGCAGCCGACCAAGGTCAGGCATGTCCGAGAGGGCCGAGCTCGCATACGCTATGGCTTCAACAGTGGTACAGTCTGCTCAGTCTGGAGAAAATCAAAGATTGGGTGCTTACGTATCCGGATGACGGCGCCTATCCCGAGCCTATGTTCCAGACGGGCTCGATCGCAACGGTAGACGAGCTGGAGAACATGCTGCGAAACAGCGAGCTTGTGAATGGACTCGCGCTGTATGGTCCTCGTCAGGATCAGGGCTTCTCACCGGTACCGACGCGCGCCATTTATGACGAATGGATCGACGCCTATCACCGTCTCAGGGGGCAAATGATCGAGGACGTAAAGCGGAGAATTACAGGCATGTATTTGCTGATGGCTTATTTGCACGCCTCGGAGGATTACATGCCGCTGCACACGATGCTCGGCGGACACCCCAATTTCTTGTCCGACGTCAGAGGGGTCCCGGCGTTGATGGCGGTGTTCTTCCCGGACCATCCCTGTGCCCGAGAATGGGTCGAGCAGTTCGACCGGTCGCTGGAATGGAACATGCGGGTTCATACGCGGGCCGATCAGGAGCAGATCGATGCTAGGGGCGGAAGGTGGACGGAGAACGTAGCTTGCTACGTATGGGCTTTCTTGAAGCCTGTGATGAAGACCGCCTTTATGCTGCACTATTATTACACCGGAAACAACCACTTGTTGACCGCAGAGATGCCGAAGCTGGCTCGCTGGATTCTGGACAGCTTGGCCAGTCCTTCCATAGATGTACAGTCAGGGGTCGTACAGCCGACCAGACTGCTGCTGCCGCAAGGGGCCCATGCGTGGCGCCGAGTGCCGCCATGGAGCTTCCGTCAGCTCGGCCATGAGCTGATGCAGTACGATCCGATGACGGCGGAAGCGATTCTGTGGGCGACCTCGCCGGACGATGCCGACTTCGAGGCAACTCCAGCTTCCGCATGGACGTTCATGCAGAAGCGGTATGCTCCGAATCGGGGCACGAGGCCGAAGCTAGCCAGTAGCAAATATACCGGGTACGGGATCGTACTCAGGCAGGGAGTCGGCACACCGGAAGAGGCGTTCGTCATGCTGCAGCAGTTGGATAAGGGCTACAACTACCGCTGGGGAATCAGCGGTCAAGGTGGATGCGGCATGTTGTATTACTATGCCGGAGGGAAGGCGTTCAGCCATAACGGTCACGAGGACGTAGGGGATGCCCGCTTGGCCGATACCGATTTATGCACGAATTTCGGTATCTTCAAGAAGGGAGCCTACCGGTCCATCGGTCCGAACAGCCTTCATCGTCCTCTGGTCGACTTAGGAATGGTTTCGTTCGCAGAAATCGTGTCGGCACAGGAAGATGCGTACGCTTGGCCCGAGTATGCGAGCAGAAGCGTCCTGATGGTTGGTACCGAATATATCGTCGTGTACGATGCGGTGTTCAATTCCTCCGTCTATCGGAGATTCTCCTGGTTTGTACATAAGGAAGGAACGTTCCCGCACATCCATCCCGTCTACGGGAACGTGACGAAGAGAACGGAGCTGTCCACCGATATGACCAAGGGCATGTGGCTGGACGGTACCGGGGATTTCATGACGGTCATTACGCCGTACGAGTCGGTCAAGCCGCAGCCAACGGCGTACGGGTGCACCATCATGACGCAGCATGGCGACGATAGGATATTTCGCAGGCAGAAGCCGTTCCGCTGGAACGAAGCGGGGTGCGCCTTCGAGGGTCGGGCAGGCTGGATCAGGAGGCGGGCGGAGGGGATGACGCTCGCGATCCTCTCCGGCAGTCACATCCGCTGCGACTCGTTCGGGATATCCGTCGAGGGACAATCGGAAGGCTCGGTTCAAGCAACCTTTGATCCGGAAGGGCGTTTCCACGGTCGGTGCCAAACAAGCGGCCCCCTCACCGTGACGATTCAGATGCCGAACGATCCGACAGGCGGCGAGTTCGGCATGTATATCAACGGAATGGCTGCACCGGTTCAAACCGACAAGAACGATGGATGGCAAATCATCGTGTCTCTTGAAGCGAAAGGGTCCTATGTCCTTGAGTGGTCGGAAGCTGCTGTTCCGATGGTTCCTGAAGTCAGGAAAGCGGTGCAGGTTGCAGGCGGGGTGGTCATTCATTGGGAGGAATCAGCCGGGGCGGCCTCTTACCGCATCGAAATGAGCTCTGACCATGGAGAGTATTGGATAGGTGTCGGTACGACGAATGACTGCAAGTACCGTCTGCATGCGAACGGACAACAGAAGCAGCATGTCCGAATAACGGCTCTTATCGGGACCAAGGAAAGCGAGCCGTCCGCAGATTATCCGGTGTACTACAGCAACCTACCACCATCGGTCCCGCAAGGGCTGCGAGTCCGAAGAGACGCAGGAAAGGCAACAGAGCTCACATGGGGACAAATGCTCGGAGTGGACGGGTACAAGCTGTATGTTCGTTACAAGGACGAGAATGATTTCCGCTTGCTGTGGGAGGGGGAGGCAACCACTTATTGTCATTACTGGAACGTAGATTCTTCCCGGTCGCCGACTTATGCCGTCAGTTGCTGGAACGAGCTGGGTGAGAGCGGTTGGGCTTATGAAGGGTACGGGGGGATGACAACATGATTGTTCACGCAGAGAAGTTCGGGGCGAAGCCGGAACGAGGCTTTGACAACACATTAGCCGTACGATCGGCGCTAGAGTCATGCAGGGAAGTCGATAACGCAACACTCGTGTTTCCGCAGGGTGTCTATCATTTTTGGCCAGACCGAGCGTATGAGAAGCAGTTGTTTATTTCCAATCACGATCAGGACGGATTGCGGCGCATAGCCTTTCTCTTGACTAGCAGGAGCGGGTTAACGATAGACGGACAAGGCTCGGAATTTATTTTTCATGGTCCGATCACTCCGTTTGTCATAGAAGCCTGCAGCCAAGCCACGATTCGCAACCTCGTGATCGATTGGGAGAAACCGATGTTTGCCCAAGGCACGGTCTGCCGCGTCGACGCACAATCGTTCGATATCCGGTTGCCCGAGGACGCCAACTATAAAGTGGAGAACAACGCCGTGTGGTTCGAGTATGGCGGGAAATGGGAAAGGGTATGGGGACTGAACGAATTCGACTATGAGAAGAAGGCGCCTGCTTATCAAAGCGGTGACAGGCTGAGCTGGAGCGCTTACCGCAAATTACGCATCGAGGAAGCAGCTGCAGGCGTGATTACGTATCGTGGCGACAACATCAAGCTGCCGCAAGCGAGAAACAGGGTCGTCCTGCGATTCGGCAGAAGAGAGGACCCGGCCTTCTTCATCCATGGCGGGGAACACATCCGCTTGGAATCGATCCGTGTCCATCATGCTCCGGGAATGGGACTCATCGCACAGAAATGCACGCATATTCGCTTGCAGGCATTCCATGTCATGCTTAGACCTGGGACAGACCGTCTGGTCACCGCCGCTGCCGATGCCACTCATTTCGTAAACTGTCGGGGGCAGGTCATCCTCGACCATTGTTTGTTCGAGAATCAATTGGACGATCCGTGCAACGTTCACGGTATCTATGCCCGAATTGCAGAGCATCTCAGCAACGACCGATTATTGATCGAACTGGTTCATAGGATGGCCAAAGGCATTCCGATCGCCGAGACTGGGGATACGATCGAGTTCGTTCGCCGTGATTCGCTGCTTACATACGCGGTTGCCACGGTCAAAGACGTGGTGGCCTTGAATAAGGACTATCTGTTGATGACCTTCGAAGAACCGCTGCCGAGCGACGTGCAAGTCCATGACGTGATCGGGAATGCATCCTGGAACCCCGACCTGACAATCGTTAACTGTACCGTGAGGGCGAACCGCGCCCGTGGCTTCTTGATCACCACATCCGGAAACGTGCTGCTAGAACATAATACGATCAGCGCACCGGGAGCCGGCATCAAAATTTCTGGAGACGCCAATTACTGGTATGAGTCTGGGGCGGTGAAACAGGTTATGATTCGCAACAATGATTTCCTGGATTGCAACTATTGCTGTCCGGACTGGGGAAGAGCCGTCATTGATATCGACCCCGAGATTGAGCATCCAGAGGCGCATGAGGCTTGTTACCACCGCAATATATCGATTGAAGGCAATCGATTCGCCACATTCGATACCGGCATCGTATACGGCCGTTCGATCGACGGAATCACCTTCGTTAACAATGTCATCACGAGAACCAATTCCTATCCGGTGCATAACGTCATGCCATATCCGATTCAGCTTCAGGCGTGCAAGAATGTCACGATAGCAGGCAATCAAGTTGCGGACGGGACAAATGCAATCGCGTTGGTCAACGATGTCGAGGTGGACATCAGATAGACGCAGGAACCATGAGCTTATTGCACATAAGCCCGAATCGGCTATATTCATTTTCGCCAAAGGGGCGCAAGATCTGGATTATCGTATACGAACCGAAACATGTGTATGGCGATTCCCACTTGGCTCTGTTTGAATTAAAGCTAGCAACAACGCGATTCTAGTCTATAATCACAAAAGGGAGGCTTATCTATGAAGAAAACAAAGAAAACGATCCTATCGGCTCTTGCCCTCACATTGGCAGGAGGAGCCATGCTCGCAGGCTGCAGCAAGGGACAAGGGACTGAACCGTCGAGTACGGCTGAGGCGCAAAAGAGAGGGAAAATTTCCGTCATGGTCTACGACAGAGGCCGCGTCCCACCCGACGAAGGCACTTATGAGAAAAATCGGTGGACCGAGTGGATCAACAAAAACGGGCCAGCCGACGTTACTTTCGTGCCGATCCTGCGCAACAATCCGGGAGAAAAGCTGAACGTCCTGCTCGCTTCAGGCTCTGCACCGGATTTTATCCAGGATTACGATGCCTTGAACAAAAACGCATGGTACGCGTCGAAGCAATTAATGCCCGTGGATGATCTCATCGAAAAGCACAGTGTAGAATATAAGGCACTGCTGAAGAAATACCCGATTCTGCGAAAGCTGGGAACCCAGGACGACGGAAAGCTGTATGAAATCGGAGCTTTCGTTCCGGCGGACATCAACTGGGTATTCTTAGTGCGGACGGATTGGCTCAAGAAGCTGAATCTGGAAGTGCCCAAGACGACCGAGGAATTGTATGCCGTCGCCAAAGCGTTCACGGAGAACGACCCGGATGGAAACGGCAAGAAGGACACGTTCGGAATGTCGCTCGGGGGCGCATTCAACTCAAATATTTTCAGCTGGATATTCGGCGTGCCAGGCGCCGGCCATGCCTTGGAAGACGGGAAAATGGTCTATCCTTGGAAACAGAAAGAGGCGGTCGCCGAGTTCAAGAAACGATTGTATCAGGATGGCCTCATCGATAAGGACTTTGCTGCCGATGCGAACGGGGAAAAGGCTAAGCGCGATTTTGTAAACGGGAAGCTGGGCTTCTATACGATGCAATGGGCGGATGTAAAGACGACGTTCGAGGCGTTCAAGAAGAACGTGCCTGAGGGTCAGGTCGTTCCGATCGTGCTGCCGAAGAGCTCGTTCGGCCAGTTTGCTCCGGCACTAGCCGGGCCAGGAGCAACTCCGGGTGTTATTAACGCCAAAGCGAAAGATCCGATCTCCGTCATCAAATATGTCGATTTTCTGAATAAAGAATCCTCTGTGAAGACACTCAAATGGGGACTCGAGGGAGAACACTATAAACTGGATGCCACTGGCTGTCCGGCCCCTATCGACTCGGAGAAAAACAAAAAGGAAACTTCTTGGTACGGTGATTATTCCATGGTGAGTAGTCCGACTGATGCTACCCGCAAATGTGATCCCCGCATCACCGATATCGACATGAATTCGGCCGCTGGCCAGGAATATAAAGCCATTTTGGAGACCGCCCGTAAAATCTACTTGAATCCGCAAACACCATTGCCTGGTTACTTCTTGAACGCGCCGGCCTTGCCGAACGAACTGAACATGATCAATCAGAGCGTCTCCAAGCTGGGAGACGAGTACTCGAAGGCGATCGTTACAAAGGACTATAGCGTAGAAAAGGCTACTCAAGCGTCGAAGGATATGTGGACCAAAGCAGGCGGCGGTAAAATTGACGAGTGGTACAACACGTATTACAGTAATAACAAAAGTAAGATCGTTACGGTCATGGATATGTACGAGGTAAAATAAGCCATGCATGAATACGGGGCCCTCCGAGGAAGGCTCCGTATTTCTTTTGAAAGTCTACTGCKGCAGGTTCATAGCGGCTCTCACCTTACGGTGGTACAATATCGTATATTGACGGAAAGTTGTATATTGATCAAAACTGATTTTTCAACGATTCTGATAGCATACACGCCACCTACTGGAGGACCTTGCATGCGGGGTAAATGGTTTATACGGCTATTGCTTTCCTATTTGCCCATCTTTATCCTAGTTATCTTCAGTTTGTCGATTATTTTCTTTGTTATCGTCAACAATGTTTCGCGTGAACAAGCTCAGCGGGCGAATGAGGTGTTCATGGAACAAGTGCTCGTTCAATTGGATCGGACACTTGAGTTCATTGACCAGCAAATAATGAAGGAATCCGTTTATAACGATGAACTGAAAGGCTATTACTTCCAATCACCGGAGGAAGCGTTCGAAAGTCTAGTCGTGCCGTCCAAAAAACTGCGTGAAACGATCGGAGCTCTGCCGCTCACCGATTCGATCTATATGTACCGTGCGGCAGATGAAAGGGTACTGAGCAAAAACGCGATTATGCCGCTAAGCCAGTTCGGCGACCAAGAGTTTGCAAGGCAAATATTGCGGGATGGCGCGCCGCCGAGATGGCTTCCGGTACGCTCGTACAGCGAGTTCGCGGACGAGCCATCGACTAAAGTCGTCACTCTGGTACGCAATGTACCGCTTCTGAGTGGAGAGAGAGGCTTTGTTGTCGTCAACGTGGGCGTTAAGATGATCGCCAAGTACGTCTTGGACATGTCCAACTCCAAATTCAGTTATATTCAACTGGAGGATCAGAACGGAATCGATATTCTGAACGCCAGTGCTCCTCAGAACGGGTCTGAGATCAATTCCGCTGTCTCCGGCTATACCGGTTGGACGATTCATAGCGGGCTTCGCGACGGCGGTTTGTTTCATGTGTTTTCCCGGATTCATTGGATTTGGCTGGGGATTATGGCGGCAACCCTGATCATGGGTCTGGTATGGCTGATCGCGGCCACCAGAAGGAACTATCGCCCGGTGGAAGTGATCGTCGAACAGATCCGGTCATTTGCGATGCAGCGGAGCCAACTGCTCCTTGCATCCGGCGGCAATGATGAGTTTCGGTTCATCGAGGATGCGCTGAATCGGTTGATTGACCATTCCAATAAATACGATCAGCAGCATCAGGAGGATTTGCTCTATCGGCGTCAATATTTTTTCCAGGAAACGATCACAGGCAGCCGGGTGATAACTGCGGAAGAATGGAGCGGGGAGCTGGGCGGTTTAGGGTGTTCCGATAAGTTAAGAACTATGATTGTGGCCGTGATCGAAATCGATAAATATCAGGAGTTCACGAACGCATACACGCAGCGGGATCAGACCTTGCTTAAGTTCGTTGTCAAGAGTGTCGTGAATGAAATTGCCGGTAAGTACGACACACCCGTCTGGTCGGAGTGGATCGCCAATGAACGATTGGGCGTCTTATATGGGACGGCAAGCGATGAAGAAACGGGTTTACGTACGCTGAAGTACATGGGKGAAGAGCTCTGCACGTGGGTGGAAAACCATCTTCATTTCTCGGTTACGTCTGGTATCGGCTCTGCAGTGGAGGAGGTGAGCGAGATCCCGTTTTCCTATGAGGATGCAACGCATGCATTGAAATACAAGACAGTGCTCGGAGGTGCGGGAACGTTCCTCTATACGGAGATGAAAGCCAAAACCACGAGTACGATCTATCCGAATTTGGATATCATCCGCAAGCTTACCTCTTGTTTCAAACAAAACAATGAAGACTGGGAGACGATTTTCGAGGAGGTATTCGTGAATCTGCGAAACAACCTGAGCTCGAAGGAAGAGATCGTCATTGCGCTCAATTACTTAAAGTATCATCTGAATCAATCGCTCAAGGAGATGGCGCAGGAATACCGAGGACTCTGGGAATCGGACATCTATCCTAAAATGACGGAGGCCGTCGAGAAGTTCGAAACACTGGATGAAGTCAAGCTGCACGTTCGGGATCTTCTTGGGGAAGCCTTCGCTCATATTCGTCGCATGCGAGAAAAGCGGAGCGGCCATACGTTGATTCTGGACATTAAGTCGTATATTGAGGATCAGTATGCGGATCCGAATTTATCGTTGCAACTGATCAGCGACCATTTTCAATTAAACACCAAGTATGTCAGTCAGTTGTTCAAGGACGAGATGGGGGAAAAGTTCGTCGATTATTTGGCGCTTCTCCGCATTCGTCATGCGAGGCATTGGTTGGATGAAACGAATGCGTCCATTCAAGACATTGCTGTGAAAGTCGGCTACACCCACTCCTTGTCGTTTATTCGCATGTTCAAAAAGGTGATGGACGTCACGCCTGGGGATTATCGTAAGCAAAAGGCTTATGTCGGGGGACTGTGAAGTAAAAGCAGAGAGGAAAAAGAACAACGGCCTGTCATCGGCAGTTGTTCTTTTTCTCATTTAGGCCATCAGCACGTTCCGAGAGCGACGGCGCACGTAGGCATATACCGTCAACATAACGATCAACTCCGATAGAGGAATCGCGAGCCAGATTCCTGTCGTACCGATCCAGTACGGCAGGGTGAACAGAATGACGACCATCAACAGCATCTCGCGGGCCACCGTAATCCAGGTGGCCATCTTCACCTGATCCGTTGCTTGGAAATACGTCATCATGACAAAGTTGATGCCCATGAACAAATATCCGCTGAAGAAGAGCCGAATGCCGGTCACGGCCATCTCGCGCACTTCCTGTGCGAACGAGCCGAATAGCGAAACGATACCGTTCGCGAAGACAAGGCCGATCAGGAATACAGCGAGACCGCTAACGAAGGCGGTACGAACTGCGATGCGGATCGTCGCTTTCTGGCGATCCACGAGCTTCGCTCCCCGATAATAGCTAATGAGTGGTTGAACCGCCGAGCCCATCCCAAGAAACAGCATGAGCATGACGCTGTGGACGTAATTCAGAATCGAGAAGGCAGATACGCCGACCGTTCCCGCCCACCGTACCATAGCGATGTTGTAGCCTGCCGTAAACACGGCGATTCCGACCTCTGCGATGAAGCTGGGGAAGCCGATCGTGAATGTTTGCTTCGCCAGCGTCCATGACAAGCGGGGTACGACAAAGCGTAATGTACTTGCTTTTCGCAAAAAATGGAGTGACAGCACGCTGGCCCCTATGGCTGCCCCAATCACAAGGGCGAGAGCCGAGCCGGCTACCCCGAAGTCCAGTACGAATAGCAGGATGTAGTTCAATATGATATTGATTCCTGCCGTCACGAGCAGGGACGCCATGGACAGATTCGGATTACCGTCATTGCGGACGAAGATACTGAACGCATTCTGCACGGTAATGGCGAAGCCGCCGACCAACATTACATTCATATAATCCATCACATACGGCAGGGT
>NZ_JBFUIX010000086.1:0-25743 GCF_056401635.1 Paenibacillus sp. P4_E11
GTTTATATGGGGAATGGCAGGCGAGAATCAGGAGTTCGCGGATATGGACGCTGTTGCCATGAAGGACCTGCGCTAAGATGTCGCTACCTTCCTTGAAGCGGTATGAGAAAATTATGGAACTGCTGCTGGGCAGCGGCGAAGTGAAGGTGAACGAACTAAGCAGTCTGCTCGAAGTGACAGGGAAGACGATTCGGGAAGATCTGGAGAAGCTTGAGGTGCAGGGATTGTTGACCCGCGTACACGGTGGTGCTGTGCTACGGAACCGTAGCGACGTTGGCCTGCTGCCCATGCAGGCGCCTAACACCAGACATTTGACGGAGAAAGCCGAAGCAGCGAGGATCGCTGTTCAATACATTGAGCCGAACGATATTATAGCACTGGATGGCGGGAGTACGACTCTGGAGATGGCCAAGCTATTGGACAATGCTCCTCTGACCGTGCTGACGAACGATCTGTTCATCATCGCGGAGTTGGCTCGGAAGGATCGGATCCGCTTGATCGTACCAGGTGGACACCGGAACCGGAACATGCTTGTCAGTCCGGAGGCGGTAGCCTTCATGAGCGGGTTGAATATTCGCAAGGCGTTTCTATCGGCCACAGCCGTCCATCAGGAATATGGATTAACGATCTATACGGGAGAACTGCTCGAGCAGAAACGGGCCTTGCTGGAGACGGCCGAGAAGTCGTACTGTGTTGTCGACCACACGAAGTTTGATAAATGCGCGCTACTGACTTTCGCCAAGCTTACCGAAGTTCACACCATCATTACGGATAGCGGCTTGTCAGATGAGGTCGCTTCGCGATATAAGGGTTGCGGTGTGAAGCTTGCGATGGAATTGCGCGAATAGAGAGGATGACCATGGATGGAGTTATTCGATTTGAGTGGTAAGGTCGCCCTAGTTACTGGGGGAGGGCGCGGATTAGGAGCCGGCATGGCAATCGGGTTAGCCAAAGCGGGTGCAGACGTGGTTCTGGTCACGAGCAGCGGGAATAGTGCTGAAGTGGAGGAGAGCATTCGTGTACTTGGCCGACGCGTGCATACGATTACGGCCGATCTGGGGGAGGAGTCGAACCTACCGGGTGTTGTGGAAGAAGCGATTGAGGTCATGGGCCGAATCGATATTCTGGTCAACAATTCAGGAATTATCCGCAGGAAGCCAGCGGCTGAGCATGCTTGGCAGGACTGGCACGATGTGCTGAATCTGAATTTGAACAGTGTATTCTTCTTATGCCAGCTCGTAGGCAAAGAAATGATCAAGCAAGGATCGGGGAAGATTATTAACATCGCTTCCATGCTATCGTTCCAGGGTGGGATCAACGTCCCAGGTTATACAGCGGCTAAGCATGGTGTGGCGGGCATTACGAAGGCACTAGCCAACGAGTGGGCCGGCAAGGGCATCTGTGTCAACGCTATTGCCCCGGGCTATATGGCGACTGACAACACGGCCGCCATACGCGCGGATGAAGACCGCAGCACGCAAATTCTAGCTCGCATTCCTGCCGGACGTTGGGGCACGATCGAAGATCTGCAAGGTCCTGTCGTGTTCCTCGCTTCCTCCGCAGCAGATTACATGAGTGGACACGTTCTGTGCGTGGATGGCGGATGGATGGCGCGTTAGTGCAAGGTTACAAGAGAACCCTGACCGGTAAGTTGCGGCAGGGTTCTTTGTGCTTACATGAAAGACAGTCGCTATCGAATTTGGATAATATCCAGACCATCGAATTGAAATAGACTCCATAATTTGTCTGCGGTTAATACCGGAAGTTTCAGTTGAATGCCAAGTGCGAGACAGGCGCGGTCGCCTAACGAGAGTCCGAATAACTTGGTCGCAGTTCGCAGCGTGCCGACCAGGGCAGCGGACTCTGTATCGAAGATATGAATATTAGTGTCTGTAAGTTGAACATAAGTCAATGTATCTTGGGAGGTTATACCCGGCTTGTTTCGAGACGAGCTCAGCCAAGTTAACACTGGACATTTGTCCACCATTTGCTACAATTCGTTCCAGCACTTGGTCTGAACCGGATTCCTTATACATTAGAGCCAGCAGGGCTGAGGTATCTAGAACGACACTGCCCCTACTCATTATTGGACTCCAATCTTCGCTCTTCAATAATCTCCTCGGATAATTGTCTTCCATTCAACTCATATTTGCTCATTTGCTCTTGCACATATTGAATAGCCTGCAGACGAGTAAACAGCAGCATTTTACCGTTTTCCAAATGGAGAATCAACTCATCGCCGATATCGAGGCCCAGCTCTTTGCGGAATTCCGCTGGAATGACAATACGTCCGCCTTCGCCAATTTTGACGAGAGAGCGCTTCATATATTACCTCTTTCATAAGACTATTATAGTGTCATATTTATTATAAAATGACATGAAGCTATAATCAATGCCATTGTGCACATAGCAGAAGGCCTACCCTTTATCCGGCATTGACGCTCAATTAAGGGGGATGGTATAGTGATCTCGTACATGGAATAGGAGGTGATCRTATGGCAAGAACAAGTGTATTCGCACCACTCGCCTCTGCTGGGGACGGCCCTTATTCCCAAGCCATTGTGTCTAATGGATTCGTATTCGTATCCGGTCAAGGGCCGATTGAAGCGGGAACCGGCAACATAATCGGGGAGACGATTGAGGAACAGGCTGATCTCACGCTACGGAATATCCAACTTATCCTCGAAGCGGCGGGTTCAACCATGGATGATGTCGTTCAGGTAAGCGTTTTCCTAGCGGATATGGGGCATTTCAGTCGGTTTAATGAGGTGTACAAACGTTATTTTACCGCACCGATGCCAGCAAGAACGTGTGTAGAAGCAGGGCTGGACAACATCCTTGTGGAGATTGATGCGATCGCAAGTCTCAGCAATCCAGATCGAGAAGGGAGCAAGTAATATGCAGCGGTTTGTAGGTCAGGTGGCGCTCATTACAGGAGCCGGACGTGGCATCGGAAGAGCTACAGCAGAGCGGTTCGCAGCGGAAGGGGCAGCAGTAGCGCTCGTTTCTAACGATGAGAATGATTTGAAGGAGCTAGAAGCACACTTGCTTAGCCAAGGCTGTCAAGTGATCGCTATTCAGACGGATGTGTCTGATTCGGAGCAAGTACAGCAAGCTGTGGATCGAACGGTAGCGGCATTCGGTCGGATCGACATCGTGGTGAACAACGCGGGCATCGCGTGGGAAGAGCCTTTTCTGGATATCAAGGAGGCCAACTGGCGAAAGATTCTGGATGTGAACTTGAATGGTATGTTTTTTGTAGCGCAGAAAACTGCACGTCAGATGATCGCCCAGAACAATGGCGGCGTCATTCTGAACATGGCTTCAACGAACGGCCTGGTGGGTGAAGCGAACTATGCACATTACAATGCTTCGAAGGGCGGTGTTGTGCTGCTGACGAAGACGATGGCGATTGAGCTAGGGAGCAGCAACATTCGAGTCAATGCTGTATGTCCAGGCTATATTCAGACACCGATGTCGGAAGCGATTGATGATGAAGAAAAGGTAATGGCGTACATTAAGGATAAAATACCATTGAACCGTCGAGGGAAAGTTACCGATATTGCCGGTGTGTTCGCTTTCCTCGCGTCTGATGACGCTTCGTTCATTACAGGAGAGTCGATCGTAGTTGATGGTGGACAGCTAGCATTGTAGCAAGCTGAGGTGCCGTGTTAACGGGTTGCGTAGCAGGATAACAGGGATTKACGAATCAGGCGGGGAAGTGTACATTTTACTTAGGTAGTAAAGTTTACAAATAATATAATGATTTTCGGTCATAGTTATTTAACCTATTCTTTTATTGGAGTGGATGGATTGAGTACGGGCGATGTTATCGGCGACTGGCTTTCGCAGAATCGGGGATGGTTAGTTGACTTGACAAGTAGACTGATCGAATTACCAAGTGAGAATCGACCGCCCCACGGTCTTGAGAAGCAAGTGCAGCAGTTATTTTTGAAGGAAGTAGAAGATCTGGATTTCCTAGGTGAATTGTACGAGTTGACAAGTGTGGAAGGACTGACGGAGCATCCTGCTTACTGGCCTGGTCGCGATTACCAAGATCGACCAAACTTATGGGCAGTCAAGACGGGCAGCGGCGGCGGTAAGTCACTGCTGTTCTCCGGACATGCCGATGTCGTCATTGGTTCAACCAGCGGGCAATTCGAACCGTTCATTCCCCATGTAACGAACGATCGCATCTATGGTAGAGGATCGAACGATATGAAAGGCGGTATGGCAGCCGCTTTGTTCGCCTTTCATTATTTGAAGAGCCACAACGTGAAGCTGAAGGGTGACCTTTTCTTCGAGAGCGTGGTTGATGAAGAGATGGGCGGAGCCAACGGGACGCTTGCAGGAAGGCTTCGAGGACTGCATGCGGATGCAGCGATTATTCCTGAACCGACCAATCTCAAGCTGTGCACCTCTCATCTGGGTGGCGTAACCTGGCGTATTACCGTACACGGACGAGGCGGCATGGGATTCGGTGGGGAGCAGCTTTGCAATCCGGTTTATGGTCTGGCTCGCATCATTAATGAGATCGAGCATTATCATGCCGAGATGGGGGAAGCGCCTGACGGAACTCCAGGTCCTACGCCGGGAACGAAGCCGAACGTTGTACTATCGTTAGTCCGTGCAGGGCACTATGAGCCAGGTGCAGCCGATGGAATTCCCGAGAGCTGTCTGCTAGAATTGTGGGTGGAATGTTACCCGGGGCAATCGCTGGATGATCTGGAGCGGACGTTCGCTGAGCGGATTCGCACCTTATGCACGCAGCCATCCATGCAACAATACCAGGTGGAGTGGGAGCAGATCACTCGATTTATACCGGGAACGGTAGCCGACACGGAGCTTGCACCTCTGTTGGCACAACATATTCCCGAGCATGGTCAGCCTTCTGTGCAATTGGAGATGTCTCCTTTTGCCTGCGATGCCTTCATATTCAATGCCTATTCGTCAACACCAGCCATCATCTATGGTCCTATTGGCGAGAATGCACATGCTTCCGATGAATTTGTAGATATAAACAGCCTTCTCCAACTTACTAGAGCGTATATTTTGGCCATTATACATTGGTGTGGGGAGCAAGAAAATTAAGAGGTGTGGAAGGGAGGGGGCGGATTGATATCCGGTAAACCCGAGCTTTTGAAAAAAATTAACACGGGCATTATTGTGGACATGGTTCGGCGTGAAGGCCCTCTATCCCGAGCTGAGCTAGCCAAACGATTGAATATGAGTCGTCCGACTGTTTCCAAGCTAGTATCCGAATTGTTGGGGGAACAAGTTCTGCTTGAGGTCGGAGTTGGACCATCGAGTGGTGGGAAGAAGCCGATTTACTTGCAAATCAATTCAAGAGGGGCTTATGTAATCGGGGTCCACGTAGCGTATCCGACGATCAAGATCGCGTTGGCTAACAATGCGGGGGAAGTGCTCCAACGGCTTTCGTTCCAGGCTCCAGACTCGATGGAAGAGTTATTAACCGCGGTTACGGATTGCTCCGGTACCTTATTGAAGGAGGCGGGACTCCAGAAGGGTGATTTATCGGCTGTCGGTGTTGCTTTCACTGGTATTGTGAACCCACTTCTAGGCGAGATTGTATATTCCCGTTTCTTCCCTTTCGTGAAGGGAACGGCATTCAAGGAAGAGCTGGAAAAGCGGCTAAGCGCCCCGATATTCATTGACAACGATGTGTACATGGGTGTATTGGGCGAATCAGGCGTGTTGGAGAAGCAGCCGCATAGTATTGCCTTCGTCACGTTAGGCGCGATGATTGGGATGGGGTTTATGATCGAAGGGCAAGCGTATCGTGGGAGTCATTATGCAGCAAGTGAGATCGGAGATATGCTGATCGATTCATCGAAACAGCTGGCAGGTGGCTTTCAACCGGGCGGAGGGTATTTGGAAAGATGGCTGAGTGCGCTTGGCAATGATGAAACGCTGCTCGCAGCAAGGAATGGAAGCGATGCTGCTAAGCTGCTTGTTGAGGAAGATCAGCTTAAGATTGCCGTCTGCTTGGCTAACATTATTTGCATGTTCGATCCGGAGCAATTGATCGTGGGGGGGACCATTTTACACTACCAGGATATGTTCCTCCCGCGGATAAGGACGCTTGTAGCAGAGATTACCGGGCGCTCACCGACTATTCAGACTGCGTACTACCAGGATGATTCGGAGTTAATTGGCAGCATTCATAAAGCTATTCAGAGCTTGCAGCAGAAAATAAGCATCAAGCAGCATACCTTCTAGAGTATAGCCAGTAGGGCGATGGAGATAAGGATGGTGGCTCCAATGTGGAAAATGGGATTGGTCGGATTGGGCGGGTCTAGACGCTCAGCCGCTTACATGCATCACCCGCAAGTTGTCGTAAATGCCGTATGTGATTCAGACCCTGAGATGCTGCGAATAGGCGGCGACGAATTAGGCATCCCGGATCATGCCAAGTATACCGATTATGAGGCGTTCCTGGACGCCGATATTGATTTCGTCATGATCGGCTCCCCAGTACCGGCTCACGCCGAACATACGATTCGTGCGCTGGAAGCAGGCAAGCACGTGTTGTGCGAAGTAACTGCTGCGAATACGGTAGAAGATTGCATGAGGATCATTGACGCTGTCGAACGTACAGGACGGATCTATATGATGGCCGAGAATACCGTCTATTTTCATTTCTTCCAGGAATGGAATCGCCTCGCGCATAGCGGTCAGTTGGGGACGTTGTTCTACGCCGAATGTGAATATGTACATGCCATTCGTGGGCGGATCTTCGATCCAATCACAGGTCAGGCCTTTTGGCGGAATGAGCGGGCGCCGCTGCATTACTGCTCCCATTCGCTCGGCCCGATACTCAATATGCTCGATGACCGCGTCGTGCGAGCAATGGGCGTTGGGCAGTCGAAGACGATCGTCCCACAAGGCGGAGTCGGCAGTATAGACATACAGGTCGCTTTGCTGCAAACGGCCAAGGGGGCGACGATCAAGCTGCTCCGCAGCTCAGTGGCGGCGAAGGAGCCCGGCCAGCACTTCTACTCCGTCTTCGGCTCGAAAGGGCATATTGAGAATGGGCGTGGTTCGGATCAAGGCCAGCATGGATTCCTTTACTTGGAAGATGAGCCTGGTTATGAGCATGGCGCTCAGCCCATTGAATGTCCGATCAGTGATACATCCGCTCCGGAAGAAGCGACTCGGGGCGGTCATGGGACGACAGAGTATTACTTGTTAAAAGATTTCATCGACGCGCTAGACGGTCGGAAACCGCCGGCCATTGATGTATACCGCGCCATGGAATATACACTGCCAGGCTTGATCGCTCAACAATCCGTAGAGCAAGGAAGCATCTGGCTCGATGTGCCGCAGGTTCGGAAGTAACACGTGTGAATGGAGTTGTAAGCTGTAAGGCGATTTTTGAGGCTGTCGATTCATTGTTGATAGAAGCTAAGACGGCCGTTCCAAGTGAAAAAGGACCCCTTAAGCTCAAACATCTTGTTTGAACCTCCTTTGATTGTATAAGGAATTTCGCGGTATGGAGGTTCAAGCCAAAACTCGCTGGGGTCCTCTTCTTCACTTTCCACTCCTCTTGTCCACAATGAATAGACAACCTCTTATTTCGCCCTATAGTTTTTTTGTCGAACTCCATTCCATCCCAAGGAATAGATTTAGCAGCGGTCGGAATCTCCTGCCTACTTCCTCCCCACGCACCAAGCTGGACTTTGTGTGTCATGTTTTCCTTTTTCTTTCAAGGAATAAAGTGTTTACCCTCCCATCCAATTATTGATCGATAAGCGATTTTTGAATGCGCCTTCCAGCTGTTATTGATAAATGATAAGTTACCGATATAGGAGTGACATCGACGAGTAACTGATCTGAAGCTAATATTTTCGAGGAGCGGATTCATATGGCATTGGAGCTATGGTTAGGTACAGGAAAGGTCGACATTACACCGGAATATCCGATTCCGTTAGCTGGGTTCGCATTTCGCAGTGGCCCCTTTGATGGGGTTACAAGGCCGCTGAAAGCCAAGGTCTCTTTGTTCCAACAGCCTTGCCTTGGAGGAGGAGTCATGCGAAGAACGCTGGTTGTTCAAGCCGATCTGATTGCCTTATCGGATGATGTACTCCCTAACTTCGCGAATGAGCTGGAGCGCCGTTACGGTCTGGCGGGTGCAGACGTGTTATATAGTGGGACACATACACATAGCGGGCCTATTATGCGTATCGGAGCAGTAGCGAATCGGGTTGATGCTGGATATGTACAGTTAGTAGAAGCGCGACTTCTTGAAGCTGTCGCCGAGGCGTTCGCTGGTCTGGAGCCGGTGTCAGTCAGAAGGGCTATGGGAGTTGTACGATCGGGATCCATCGTCGGAAGGAAGTGGACGGGAGCTATGTGATGGCGCCCAACCCGGATGGACCTAACGATCAGGAGGTTACGGTCATTAAGTTCAATCGGATAAATGACGGAACGGTTAAGAGCTTGTTCGTGCATTTCACCTGTCACCCGACGACAACGGCTGACAATCTCATTAATTCGGAGTATCCTGGAGTTGCCATGGAGAAAGTCGAGGAGCACTTGGGAGGCGGGGCGATCGCTATGTTTTTGCAAGGCTGCTGAGGAGACATTCGCCCGAATCTGACGAAGGATGGGGAGTTTTTCCGGAGAGACGACACTGAAGTGCGCGAATATGGATTAGCGCTTGCCGATTCGGTCTTGGCGGTACTTGATGAGAAAATGAAGTCATTGTCCCTGTGTGTTGTGGAAACGAGACATACTACAATAAGGTTGCCATTCCAAAGTGTACCGGATGAGGCGAAGCTTCGTGCAGGGGCGGAGGAGCAGGGCTTCGACGGGGAATTGAACCGGAAGTGGCTGAAGCAGTCTCCGGAAGAACAAGGCTATATGCCGATGCGGATCGCTTATATGAAGCTCGCAACGGGCCTCAGTTTACTGTCGATGAATGGGGAGGTAGTTGTTCAATACGGCCTGTATTTAAAACAACAATTCCCGGATGCAGTGTTGCCGATGGGCTACAGCAACGGACTGATTGCTTATATTCCTACTGCGGCTCAGCTCAGAGAAGGCGGGAATGAAGCATGGGAGGCGACCAAGTTCTTCGGTATGCCAAGCCCGTTCAGCGAATCCATCGAACCGCTTATTCGTGAGACGGCAGTGGATTTGATTCGAGGTAGAGTATAGGCGTGAAAGAAGCATAGGTGTACAAGAGGCATAGGAGAGATGGAGATGGCGTTGACAACTAATGATTTTCGCAGTAGAGCAGAGCTTCTAGCCGACGAGATGGTTGCTTTCCGTAGGGAGCTGCACGCCAACCCAGAGCTTAGCTTTCAAGAGGCGGAGACAGCAACTAAAGTGGCAGAGCTGCTCAAGCGGCTTGGCTATAACGTTCGTACTGAAGTTGGAGGCGGTCATGGCATCATCGCCGACTTGAAGGGAGCACTGCCAGGACGAACGATTGCATTGCGTGCTGATATGGATGCACTTCCGATCACGGAGGAGACCGGACTGCCGTTCGCTTCTACCCGTGAGGGTGTCATGCATGCATGCGGTCATGATGCACATACCGCAATCCTGCTAGGTGCGGCCAAACTGCTCGCAGAAGCCAGGAGCAGCTTGGCCGGTTCTGTCCGGCTGCTGTTCCAGTGTGCCGAGGAGGTAGGGCTTGGCGCGCAAGTGTTAATCGACCACGGGGCGTTGGACGGTGTCGATGAGATATATGGCTTGCACAATCTGCCCACGTTGGCAGCTGGGTATGCTGGGATCCGGTCGGGGCCGATGATGGGTTCCTCTGATCTGATCGTCATCGAGATCGAGGGCAAGGGAGGTCATGGAGCCGTACCTGATCAATGTGTCGACCCGATCGTAGTAGGAACAGCGATCGTGAGCGCACTTCAGACAATCGTCAGCCGGGAGATCTCTCCGTTCGACCCGGCGGTTGTGACGATTGGCAGCTTCATCGCCGGCAATGTCGGCAATATCATTCCGGGTCGCGCGGAATTGAAGGGCACGGTACGAGCGTTCTCGCCGGCTGTGCGCGAACGGTTGCCGGAGCAACTGCAGCGGCTCGTATCCGACATCGCGCGAGCTCATCGCTGTGTAGGGACGCTGCAGTACATGGAGCGTACGCCAGTGCTGATCAACGATCCGACATGCACGGCTGTGCTGAGTCAGGTAGTGGAGGATCTGACGGGGATGTGCAATGAAGTGGTCGGTGAGACGACCCTCATCGGAGAAGACTTTGCGCGCTACCTGGAGCTAGTTCCAGGTGCATTCTTCTGGCTTGGTTCCGGCCCGGAACATGATGCGGAACTCGCATATGGCTTGCATCATCCCAAATTGTATATCAATGAGGCATGTCTACCGATAGGGGCGGCCATTCTAGCAGCAACTGCATACAATCGAGCAAATGTATAAGTCGAACTATTGATGTGAGATTTTTCTGATGAACCTGGCAATTCGGGGAGAGCAGCGTCATAGAAGCGGTATGGTCGAACCGCAGTGACGGATCGTTCGTGTTCTCCAAGCCCGAAGCAGGCTTGCTCAATGCGAGAGGCCGTGAATGGTGGAAGCGCGCGATACAGGGGGAGACGTTCGTTTCGTCCGTCTACATATCGGCGATTACGAAGAATCGTGCGTGACGTTGTCCAGAGCCATCTACAATGTGCAGCGTGAAGTAATCGGGGTTGTCGGGATTGACCTGGATCTTGCGCAAACAGGCGCTGTTCAGACCGGTAAGACGAAGCAAGAGTCGTCTGAAGCTTGGGCGGCAGGTTGAGTAGTGACTTCATGTAATATCAATTAACAGGCAGATCGCTCATCGAAGCGGCCTGCCTGATCTCATTCCAGCAGCAAATCCAGAAATATATACATGCCATCAGTGGCAGGGTAAGAGAACGTATGAATTGTGCGGTTGCTGTCCAAATCTACATAGCCAGTTGACATCGTGCCCCGCTTATACATCTTCATATTCAGGATGTTCGGAATAAAGTAAGGTCGCCAACTCCAGTTCGTGCCCCGAAAGCTGGAATCTTTACTCCATTTGTTGTCGTCATTCAGGAAATGATTCGAGGACACCTGGAAGCCGTCATCCCAGCAGGCGTATATTCGGATGCAGCTTGGCATGGGCAGCAGCGGCTGCAGTTGGACGATTCGTTCATCAGGATCATTCCAGTATGTAGGCGACGACATCATGGTCTCCATCCGGGTGTTCCAAAGCTGTTCCTCGTATGTCAGTCGTTCGAATTTCTCATAGCTCTTATCGTGGTATAGTCGTATTTCTTGGAACAACAACTCTACGTATCGATTGGCCGGTTGAAGAGCGGCTTCGGCTTTGCTGAATAAGTAACCTTGGCCATAGCGTGCTCCGATTTCCAGAGCATGCTGCAAGTCGCCTTTCGTCTCGATCCCTTCGACAAGCAACGAGGCGCCAAATTGTGAGGAAATGGTGGAGAACGAGCGAAGCAAGGATTTGTAGCCTTCATGAATCGAAGCTTTCTTCAACATATTGAGATCGATCTTCATGATCTTAGGTTGAATAAGGGCGATGCGGTCCAAGTTGCTGAAGCCGCTGCCCACATCGTCAACGGCGATCGTGCAGCCTGCATCCCGGTACAGCCTTACAATATTGGCGAGTCGCTCGAGATCACCCGAGAATTCTTCTTCGGTAATCTCGATAACAAGCCGCTCGGGCGGGAGATTGTATGTCTTAAGCAGGTCAAGTGTGTATAAGGAACCTTTGTCGTTGTACTGGCTATATATCCATGAAGGCTTAATGTTGATGAAGAGGGAGGCGGACTGGTCTGAACCGGCGAACGTCCGGATCGCTTTCTCGCGCAGTATACGGTCGATTCTTAGATGGTCTTCCAGACTGACGGCTCCATCCTCGAAGAAAGGCCCCAGACTTCGGAGTCGGTTGCCTTGAACCCTGCGTCCTAGAGCTTCATATCCGTAAACATGTAACGTTTGCAAGGAAACAATGGGTTGGAAGTACGGTACGAGTTCCTGTTCAGGAATCGAACGACCTGAATCATTCGGGACAATCGCTCGGTTCTCGTCTTGCTGCACATTGGACATAGGCCCTCCTGCTGATGTCAGTTCTTTCTTGAAAATAGCAAAAAAAACCAAAAAGATCAAGAAAAAAAGTAATCTTATGTCAGATAACATGACATCATCAAATCAAGGGGGATTGACTAAAAAATTGTCGTGAGTGAGGGATTCCCTGCTTAGTCATACATTCCAGCAAACTGCGGCACACTATATGCTGATTGTTAGATGCTGGATAAAAGAGATGGAGGGAATATCAACAATGAGTGAAGCGACTAATAAAACGACGGCTAAACGTGTACAAGGGAAAGTGGCGCTTGTGACCGGAGCCGGCTCGGGAATCGGGCGGGCAGCGGCATTGCGGTTGGCAGGTGAAGGCGCGAAGGTGTGTCTGGTGGACCTGAAGGACGAACGTACGGAAGGCGTGCGGGCTGAGATCGAGAAAGCCGGAGGAGAGGCAATTGTTGCGGATACGAATGTATCGGATCCAGAACGGGTAAGCGCTGCAGTCATGCAGGCTGTCAAACGTTGGGGGCGATTGGATATCGTATTCGCCAATGCTGGTATCAACGGGGTGTTAGCACCAATCGAGGATATGAAGCCTGACGATTGGGATGAAACGCTGAATACGAACTTGAAAGGCACATTCCTTACTGTGAAATATGCAGTTCCTTATCTGAAAGCCCAAGGTGGCAGCGTCATTATTACAAGCTCGATCAACGGCAATCGCACATTCTCGGGAATCGGCATGTCCGCTTATGCGACGTCGAAGGCAGGTCAGACTGCGTTTACCAAGATGGCTGCTTTAGAACTGGCGCGCTACAAAATTCGCGTGAATGCGATTTGCCCAGGTTCGATCAAGACGAATATCGGAGAGAACACGCACCCAACACCCGAGCTCAAGGAAATAACCATTGAAGTGAAGTTTCCCGATGGCAGCCAGCCCCTGGAGCATCGGCCAGGGGAACCGGAGCAGGTGGCCGATTTGGTACTGTTCTTAGCTTCCGCGGAGTCCAGTCACATTACGGGGACCGAGATATTCATCGACGGAGCTGAATCGTTGTTGAGGTAATGAGCTCGTGATTCGCCTACTATGTACAAGTCACCTGGCCTGACCGACGAATGTTCGGTCAGGTTTTTTTGTGAACTGATCTTTTGGGAATCGGTTAGTTTGACTTGGCTTAGGTGAACGAGAGTCCGCTATATGTGCTAATTTGTGCGAAAAGAGGGACGGAAGAGAACGACAATCCGCTATTTCGGCTTACCACCCGTATTTCGATTGGAAACGAAGCTCATAGCGGAATCTCGTTCACTCTTGGAGTTGAAATCGAATGAAATCGGGAGGATAGCGGAATGACGTTCCCTCTTGATTGATTTGACTCAGACTCAATTCGAAGTCAGTCATTATGGAGGATGTACGATCCGCAACCGAGCGCAGAGCGTACAGAAGACGTAACTCCCTGATGGAAAGCAGAACTTAAGTGGGCGTGGTAGGGGGGCCGAAATCTCCTGCCATGCCCTCCCCGCGCACACAACTGAACTCTACCACCAAGGATTCGATATTTTATAAGGGGGATTGCGATAATCGATAAGAAAAGATAATAAATACTCATATACAAATCAATTCCAAAATATGCTACGTTTTAAGGAACATATTTCAAGACATAAAAAAGACAAAATTTTCATTCGGAAAGGTGCGACGTATGCGGACAACAGGAACAGGTTATCCAAGCAAACAAGGATTGTACGACCCTCGTTATGAGCACGATGCCTGCGGAATCGGGTTTGTCGCCGATATTCGCGGTCGCCGCTCGCACAGCATTGTTCGTCAGGCTATGCAAGTGCTTTGCAATCTGGACCATCGTGGCGGACAAGGCTGCGAGACGAATACAGGCGATGGTGCCGGTATATTGATGCAGATTCCTCATTCGTTCTTCCGGCTAGTGAGTGCGGAGATGCAGATCCGGCTTCCCGAGGAAGGGAAGTATGGTGTCGGCATGGTGTTCTTACCTAGAGATGAGAGCGCGAGGCAGATCTGTGAGCATACAATGGAAGCTTTCGTACGGGATACTGGGTTGACGGTATTGGGTTGGCGAGATGTGCCGACGGATAACTCGACATTGGGTGATTCGGCAAGATCGGTGGAGCCGTACGTCAAGCAGTTGTTCATCGGTCGGGCGGAGGATGGTACAGACCAACTAGCGTTCGAAAGAAAATTATATGTGGTCCGGAAGCGATCGGAGCACGCGTTTCGTGCGGCAGGCGTGACAGATGCGTACTTGCCCAGCTTGTCCAGCAGAACGATTGTGTTTAAAGGCATGCTGACACCCGAGCAAGTTAGCGCCTACTATTCGGATTTACTCAATCCTGCATTTGAAACAGCGCTCGCGTTAGTTCACTCCCGCTTTAGTACGAATACGTTTCCGAGCTGGGAAAGGGCTCACCCTTATCGGTATTTGATTCACAACGGAGAGATTAATACGCTGCGCGGCAATGTCAATTGGATGCGTGCCCGGCAAGCGATGGATGAGACAGATTTATTCGGCGATGATTTCAAAAGCCTGCTGCCTATCATTGATGCAGAGGGCAGTGATTCGCAAATGTTCGATAACTGCCTGGAGTACTTAATGCTGTCTGGACGCTCACTCCCACATGCTGCCATGATGATGATTCCTGAACCATGGTCGAATCATGAAAGCATGAATGCCGAAATGAAAGCGTTTTATGAATACCACAGCTGCCTGATGGAGCCGTGGGACGGTCCTGCTGCTATCTGCTTCACGGACGGTGCGGTGATTGGCGCTGTGCTCGACCGTAATGGCTTGAGACCAGCCCGCTACTACGTGACGACGGATGATCTAATCGTGCTTTCCTCCGAGGTGGGGGTACTGGACATTCCAGCGGATCGCATCGTGGCGAAGGAGAGACTTCGTCCGGGCAGAATGCTGCTTGTCGATACCGAGAAGGGATGCATCGTCTCCGATGAAGAGTTGAAGCAGTCGATCGTTGCCGAGCATCCATACAAGGACTGGGTCGACCAGCATATGATCAATCTCGAGCAGCTACCGGAAGCGCCTACTGTGCCCGATCCAGATCGGCATACGCTCACTCAGCGTCAGCAAGCATTCGGCTACACGTTCGAAGAGCTGACGAAGGTGTTGGAACCGATGGCCAGTTCCGGTGTGGAAGCAATCGGATCGATGGGCATCGACACGCCGCTTGCAGTTCTGTCGAATCGGCCGCAGCTGCTGTACAACTATTTCAAGCAGTTGTTCGCCCAAGTGACGAATCCGCCGATTGATGCGATTCGCGAGGAGCTTATTACGGCGATCGGCACGACGATCGGACCGGAACGCAGCTTGATTTGCCCAGAGCCGGAGAGTTGTCGTCATATCCGGTTGAAGACGCCGATCTTGAGCATCGAGGAGTTAGCCAAGCTCAAATACAACGAGCGTGAAGGCTTCCAGCCTCATACGCTGCCGACCTTGTTCGATGCAGCGGGAGGCGCGGCTGCGCTGGAACTAGGGCTGAAGAGCTTATTCGCAGCTGCCGACGAGGCGATTCGCCAAGGGGCTGGTCTGCTCATCTTGTCTGACCGCGGAGTGAATGAAACGAAGGCAGCCATCCCTACATTGCTGGCCGTATCAGGACTGCATCACCATCTCATACGTGAAGGAACACGTATGAAGGTCAGTCTGATTGTAGAGTCCGGCGAGCCGCGCGAAGTCCATCATTATGCGCTGCTGCTCGGATATGGAGCGAGTGCGATTAATCCGTACTTGGCGATCGAATCGCTCGACGGGATGATCGGACAGAACATATTAACCGGTGTGACGTATACTGAGGCCGTGTATCGCTACATTAAGGCTGTCACGAAAGGCGTAGTCAAGGTTCTGTCCAAGATGGGCATCTCTACCGTGCAGAGCTACAGAGGCGCCCAAATATTCGAGGCAATCGGTTTGGAGCCGGCTTTGGTCGAGCAATATTTCACCTGGACGCCTACGCGAATCGAGGGGATTGGGTTGGACATTATCGCCGAGGAGACGTTATCCCGCCATCGCCGGGCATTCTCTTCGCTGGAAGGACGTGATATGACACTCGATGCTGGCGGCGAATACCAATACCGTCGGGAAGGCGACCTGCATTTGTATCGCCCGGAGACGATACACGCGTTGCAGAATGCCGCGCGGACGAATAACTTCGGCCTATACCGCCAGTATGCGGCCATGGTGAACGATCATTCCCGCCAGACGGCTACGCTGCGCGGATTATTGCAGTTCAAGGATACAACAGAGTCGGGGCGCACCCCTGTTCCGATCGACGAAGTGGAATCGGTCGAGGCGATCTGTCGCCGATTCAAGACCGGAGCGATGTCATACGGCTCGATCAGCTCGGAAGCGCACGAGACACTCGCCATCGCCATGAATCGCATCGGCGGCAAGAGCAATACCGGCGAGGGTGGGGAGCATCCTAAGCGGTTCACGCCGGATGCGAACGGCGATCTTCGGCGCAGTGCGATCAAGCAAGTCGCTTCGGGCCGCTTCGGCGTCAGCAGCCACTACCTGGTTAATGCCGATGAGATTCAGATCAAGATGGCACAAGGGGCTAAGCCGGGAGAAGGCGGTCAACTGCCCGGCAAGAAGGTGTATCCATGGATCGCTGAAGTGCGCGGCTCTACACCGGGTGTAGGTCTCATCTCACCGCCACCGCACCATGATATATATTCGATCGAGGATTTGGCTGAATTGATCCACGATCTCAAGAACGCAAACCCGTGGGCTCGTATTAACGTGAAGCTCGTCTCCGAAGTTGGCGTCGGCACGATTGCTGCCGGTGTCGCCAAGGGACGCGCTGACGTGGTGTTAATCAGCGGTTACGACGGGGGAACTGGAGCTTCTCCTCGAACGAGCATCAAGCATGCGGGACTGCCGTGGGAGCTCGGCTTGGCCGAGACGCACCAGACGTTGCTGCTCAATGGACTGCGTGACCGGATCGTCGTGGAGACGGACGGCAAGCTGATGACAGGCCGCGACGTCGTCATCGCTGCCCTGCTCGGCGCCGAGGAGTACGGCTTCTCGACCGCTCCACTCGTCGTGGTCGGCTGCGTCATGATGCGGGTGTGCCACCTGGACACATGTCCAGTGGGAGTCGCCACGCAGAATCCGGAGCTGCGCCGCAAGTTCGCTGGCGACCCGGAACATGTCGCCAACTTCATGCGCTTCCTCGCGCAGGATATGCGCGAGATTATGGCGGAGCTTGGTTTCCGCTCCGTGAATGAAATGATCGGCCGCACCGACGTGCTTGAGCCGGCCGCTTTCCTGGGCGCCGCCGCGCAAGACCCGGCGTCGCGCGAGCAGTGGAAGGCGCGTCGCGTCGACCTGTCCGCGCTGCTACATCGCCCCGATGTGCCGGATCACATCGGCCGCTACTGCAGCGTGCCGCAGGATCACCGGCTCGACGAGTCGCTCGACAGGAAGCAGCTGCTCGCGTTAAGCGAGCCTGCGCTCGAGCGCAAGGAGCACGTGCACGCGATCCTGCCGATCCGCAACACGAATCGTGTCGTCGGCACGATTGTGGGCAGTGAAGTGACGCGCCGGTACGGAGCGGAGGGGCTGCCGCACGATACGATACGCTTCCATTTCAACGGCTCGGCCGGACAGAGCTTCGGTGCCTTCATGCCGAGCGGCATGACGCTCTCGCTTGAGGGGGATGCCAACGACTACGTGGGCAAAGGCTTATCCGGCGGCAAAATCATCATATTCCCGCCAGAACAAGCTTCGTTTGTCGCGCAGGACAACATCATCATTGGTAATGTTGCGTTATATGGCGCGACAGATGGTGAAGCCTACATCCGCGGAATCGCCGGGGAACGGTTCTGCGTCAGGAACAGCGGCGTTCACGCCGTTGTGGAGGGAGTTGGCGATCACGGCTGTGAATACATGACCGGAGGTCGTGTTGTCGTTCTGGGTCCGACAGGGCGCAACTTTGCGGCTGGGATGTCGGGGGGGATCGCCTATGTTCTCGATGAAGACGGGACGTTCAAGCAACGATGCAACAAAGAGATGGTGCTGTTCGAACAGCTCGACTCTCAATTTGAAATCAATGAAGTGCTGCATATGATCCGCAACCATGCCAAATTCACCGACAGCGAAGTGGCACATCGGGTATTGAACAACTGGGAAGAGCTGATCTGGAGCATCGTGAAGGTGATCCCTCGGGATTATAAGCGTATGTTCGAGTCCATCGAGCGGGGCAAGATTAATGGCTTGAGCAACGACGAAGCGATTATGGCGGCGTTCGAGGAGAATCGCAACGACTTATCCCGTGCGAGCGGCAATTAGAGGAGGGGACGGTAACGATGGGAAAACCGACAGGATTTATCGATTATGAACGGGAGACGGCGGCGGAACGTCCGCCCCTCCAGCGGATGAAAGACTGGAAGGAGTTCACGGTCAAGCTTCCGGTCGAGAACTTGCAGACCCAAGGTTCACGGTGTATGGACTGCGGCATTCCGTTCTGCCACACGGGCAAGCTTATAGCGGGAATGGCTTCGGGCTGTCCTGTCAACAATCTGATTCCAGAATGGAACGATCTCGTGTATCGCGGACTGTGGCGGGAAGCGCTGGATCGGCTGCACAAGACGAACAATTTCCCGGAATTCACGGGTCGCGTCTGTCCAGCGCCATGTGAAGGCTCATGTACGGTCGGTCTGAATGGGTCCCCGGTGACAATTAAGAACATCGAGAAGGCGATCGTCGATAAAGGCTTCGACGAAGGCTGGATCGTGCCGCAGCCTCCAGCTATTCGTACCGGTAAGAAGGTAGCGGTCATCGGCTCCGGACCATCCGGGCTCGCTTGTGCGGCGCAGTTGAATAAAGCGGGGCATACGGTAACCGTATTCGAACGGGCGGACCGCATCGGCGGCCTGCTCATGTACGGCATTCCGAACATGAAGCTGGACAAGGCAGTAGTACAGCGTAGAGTCGATCTGATGGCGGCGGAAGGCATCACCTTCCGGACCGGCATTGAGGTGGGTCGCAACTTCGAAGCACAGCAGTTGATTAGTGAGTTCGATTCCGTCGTCTTATGCGGGGGGGCGACGAATGCTCGGGATTTGCCAATCGAAGGCCGCGAGCTTCAAGGTGTTTATCCAGCGATGGAATTTCTTCGCCGCAATACGAAGAGCTTGCTGGATTCCAACCACGAAGACGGAGATTATGTGTCCGCAGCAGGCAAGGATGTTATCGTCATTGGCGGCGGCGATACTGGCACCGACTGCGTCGGCACGTCGATTCGTCATGGCTGTAACAGCGTGACGCAGTTCGAGATTATGGCGAGGCCTCCAGAGAAGCGTGCGGCTAATAATCCTTGGCCGGAATGGCCCAAAGTATACAAGCTCGATTATGGGCAAGAGGAAGCGGCTGTTTTGTACGGAGATGACCCGAGGGAGTATATGATCTCCACGAAACGTTTCGTAGGCGATGAGCATGGCAATCTGAAGGAACTGCATACGGTGCGGATCGAATGGCAGAAGGACGCGCAAGGGCGGTTCGCTCCGGTTGAAGTGCCAGGCAGCGAGAAGGTGTATCCAGCTCAACTTGTGTTATTGGCGATGGGGTTCATGGGACCAGAGAAGCCTCTGCTCGAGCAGTTGGGTGTGGAGCTGGATGAGCGATCGAATGCAAAGGCGGAGTATGGCAAATACGCCACGAATGTCAATGGCGTATTCACAGCAGGCGATATGCGCCGAGGGCAAAGTCTTGTCGTCTGGGCCATTCATGAGGGGCGCGAAGCCGCACGGGAATGCGACCGCTACTTGATGGGTGCCAGCAACTTACCGTAAAGCTACTGTCGCTGTCTCACCAGTTCCTTTACTAGGCACTATCAGACGATCCACTGGTTCATAATCCAGATGAACAATCCTATGCTAACTGCACTGAGCACGAAGAAAGTGACGGCTGGCCGAGTGCGTTGCTGGAATGACCGGAGAATCCCCATACTGATCAAAGAAAGAATTAACAAGATAAAAATAGCAGATGTAATGAAAAATTTCGGTTCAATGCCGCCGATGTCTACGAGACCCAAGTTCAGCACCCTTTCAGGAATTGTATAGTTATCATCGCCTATTATAATGCATCCGAGTCATCGAAGCCAAATGGGATAAGGGATTGAATCAAGCAGAACGGCGAATCCTCCAGAGGATAGCGCCGTTCTGCTTGTCATCAGGCGTGGTTCAGCCCAAAAATGAATGTTGACACTTTGCCAATGGTGTTGTTAAGTTATCGGTATCACGAAATTATATAGAATTCATCAAATCATTCAAAGCGAGGTACAGTTATGAGATTAGCAGACAAAATTTGTATCATTACAGGTTCAGGCTCCGGGATCGGGCAAAGCTCAGCTTATTTATTCGCTCAAGAGGGTGCAACGGTTATCGTCAATGACCTGGATTCCCAGAAGGGTAACGAAACCGTCGAGCATATCCGGTCTACAGGCGGGAAGGCTGACTTCATACGGGCCGATGTTACGAATCCGGCAGAAGTGGAAGAGCTTGTGAAGCAAGTGATTACGAAGTATGGCCGCATCGATGTACTGTTCAATAATGCTGGCATCAGCGGAGTTGGTGCTCTGCATGAGATAGAGCCGGACGCATGGGACCGAGTTATGAGCATCAACATTAAGGGTGTATACTTGCCAAGTAAATATGTACTGCCCCACATGATGGAGCAACAGTTCGGCTCAATCATCAATATGTCCTCATGTATTGCCGAGATCGGGCTTGCACGACGGGCTTCGTATGCCGCCACGAAGGGAGCGGTTCTTGCGTTGACCAAATCCATGCAAGTCGATTATGCCTCCTACAACATTCGTGTCAATGCACTGCTGCCGGGCACGATTATGACTCCGTTCGTGGAAAATTACTTGAGAACATCCTACGACGATCCGGAACAGGCGATTGCCTCGTTGAAGTCACGTCAGTTGAGCGGCGATCTGGGCCGTCCTGACGATGTGGCGAAAGCTGCCCTGTTCCTAGCGTCAGACGATAGTAAATTCATGATGGGTTCCCCGCTGTACATAGACGGCGGCGTTGTATTCGGTAAGAACGCTTAATAAGAAACGCCCGGGCAGCTTCACTAAGAAGTCGCTCGGGCGCTTTTTTATATATGCATTTCTCGTTGGTGACCGTCAGGTCATGTTAATTTGTGGGGTTATTTTTAGGTCTGCAAAGCCCGCGTAGATTCCCGGCATATTAACTCGGTCGGTAGGATAATCTTTTTCCAGTCCACACTACTCTTGTTCTGAATTCGTTCGACTAGCAATTGGATCCCGAGGTAGCCGAACTGGTAGGCTGGTTGTGCCACAACTGTAAGAAACGGGTTCAACTGCGATGCGATTCCGAGGTCGTCGAAGCATGCGATCGACATGTCATCGGGCACGCGGATGTGTCTGCTGCGGAGAGCACCAACAATTCCGGCAGCGAGGAAATTGTTCGCGGCGAATATGGCGGTCGGCGGATCGTCCAAGTTCAGCAGTGGATCGAGTAAGCTCGTGTCCTGCAATTGCTTGTATCCAAGTTCCATGACGAGTCGGTCGTCGAATGGAATATCGTTCAGCTTCAGCGCTTCCCAATAACCAGCGTAACGCTGCCTGGCGGTAGAGATCGTACTCGAGCCGTTCACCAACCCAATTCGCCGGTGGCCGAGCGAGATCAAATGCTCCACAAGCTGACGTGCGCCTTCCTTGCTCTCACCCACGACCATGTCTGACTCGATGCCTGGCACTTCTCGGTCAAGCAATACGAATGGAATAGAATGACGCTTCAACGCTATTAGGTGTTCGGTCGAACAATCACCCGCCGGTGCGAAGAGAACTCCATCGACCCGAGTAGACAAGATGATGTCCACATACTCTTTCTCCTTCTGCAAGCTTTCGTCGCTGTTGCCGAATAACAGCTTGTATCCTAGCTGCATCGCGGCATCTTCGGCCCCTCGCGCTAGTGTCGTATAGAAAGGGTTGGTGATGTCGGTAATGAGCAGGGATATCATCTTCGTTTCCTGCTTCACTAAACTTCGGGCAGTCGAGTTGGGGACGTAGTTCAATTCCTCCATGATTTTCTTCACTTTGACTCTCGTCTTATCGCTGATCCGGCCCGAGTTATTGATAACACGAGACACCGTCATGGCCGACACATTGGCTTTCTTGGCTATATCATAAATAGTGACCATAGGACCGTCCTTCGTTTCTGAATATAATCTTTATCTTACTGTTTAAAAGCATTGACAGCAACTCGAATGCGGTTTATGTTTATGTTATCGGTAACACTTACACATTAAATAATAGTTGGGTGGGGGAATGTTTATGGCGGGGCATATTCAGACAGGTGCCGAGGCGCTTGTCATGGACGGCAAGGATCACGTCGCTACAGCCATTCAGGAATTGAAAGAAGGCACGACCATATCGATTATGAAACAGGGAGAGCTGCTCCAGCTGCTCGTAACGGAGCCAATCCCTTTCGGTCATAAAATCGCGATACAATTTATCGCAGAAGGAACTTCCGTGCGTAAATACGGAGAAGTCATCGGTCGAGCAACCGTAGACATCCCGCAAGGAGCGCATGTGCATGTGCACAATGTCGAAGGCATCCGCGGACGCGGAGATCAGAAGGCTGCGGAGAAAGCAGTTACGACTAAGGGAGGGAATCCGGCATGAAAACGTTCCAGGGGTATCGCAGGCCGAATGGCGAAGTAGGAATCCGTAATCATTTGCTGATCATTCCAACCGTTATTTGTTCCAATCAGGTGGTCAACCGCATTTCTCAGCTTGTTCCGGACACCGTGGCTATTCCGCATCAGCATGGCTGCTCCCAGATCGGGGCGGACAAGGAGCGGACGTTCGACGTATTGGCTGGCACAGGCAAGAATCCGAATGTTGGCGGGGTTATTATTGTCAGTCTTGGCTGTGAAGTTATCGATCCGGTGGCATTAGGTGAAGCGATCGGAGTAACCGGCAAGTTTGTTGAGGTATTCGATATCCAATCCGTCGGGGGTTCTGTCAAGGCGATCCAGCACGGTGTTGAGCTTGCCCGGAAGATGCGAGCAGAGCTCGACTTGCAAGAGAAGACCGCGATTCCATTCAGTGAGCTGAAGGTGGGCGTCAAGTGCGGCGGATCGGACGCGACTTCCGGTCTTGCTTCGAATCCTGCACTCGGTGCAGCAGCGGATTCGTTGATCAGCGTAGGCGGCGGGATCGTCATCGGTGAGACGACCGAGATTATCGGAGCCGAGCATGTGTTGGCTGAACGATGCCGGACACCGGAAGTATCCGATCGGCTTTACTCCATCGTCGACCGATTCGAGAAGGAAGTTGAACGGATGGGTGCGGATATGCGCGGCGGCAACCCTAGCCCAGGTAATATTGCAGGCGGACTTACGACGATTGAAGAGAAGTCGCTTGGTTGTATCAGTAAGTGTGGAACGGCACCTATCGAAGGCATTGTCGAATATGCAGAGGCAATTCCAGCGGGCGGACTGTATTTCATGGATTCGCCGGGTAACGACATTGAATGCGTGTCTGGTATGGCAGCTGGCGGCRCACATATCGTCTGCTTCACGACCGGACGCGGGACACCAACCGGATCAGCCGTAGTCCCGGTAATTAAGATTACAGGCAACAAGATAATGTTTGAGCGGATGTCCGACAACATGGACGTTGACGTGAGCGAGCTGTTGGACGGGACGCTTAGCATGGAAGCAGCCGGTGAGCGTATTTGGCAAGAAATTCAGGATGTAAGCGAAGGGAAGCTGACGAAGGCGGAAGTGCTGGGTCATAACGAGTTCAGCATCAACCGGATCGGTCCGAGCTTGTAATTCGTTGTTATCGGGCAACGTCCGTACTAACTATATTTAGAGAAGAGGGCTACTAGATGAAAAGGCTGCAAAACCGCATTGCGCTCGTAACGGGGGGGAGCCGCGGCATTGGAGAAGCGATCGTGCTTCGTCTCGCGGAGGAAGGCGCCGATGTGGCGATTAATTATACGTCTACTAGTTCCCGTGTACTGGCGGAAGCTGTGAAGGCGCAGGTGGAACATTTAGGTCAACGTGCGATCATCGTTCAAGCTGACGTGGGCAAGAAGGGAGATGTCCTCGGCATGTTCGAGCAAGTGGAGAAGGAGCTTGGTCCGGTGGACATCCTTGTTAACAATGCTGGGGTAGCTCCGTTCGAATCGTTCCTGAAAGTGACCGAGGAAACTTGGGACCGCACGTACAACACGAATGTGAAATCGATCTTCATGTGCTCCCAGCGAGCAGCCGAAGGGATGATTCAACGGGCGTATGGCAAGATCATCAACATTCTCTCAACCGCCAGCCTGGTCGTAACGAGTCCGGTTATTCCACACTATCAATCCTCGAAGGCAGCGGCTCATATGTTAACCAAGGGCATGGCGATCGAACTTGGCAAGTTCAATGTGAACGTGAATGCGGTCGGACCTAGCACAGTCGACACCGATATGTGTACGGACTATCTGAAGGATGATACGATTCGCGTTAAGGAAGTTCAAGCTAACCCTATGAAACGTCTGGGCACGTCCAAACAGATAGGCGATGCAGTTGTGTTCCTAGCGTCTGAGGAAGCGATGCAAATCAATGGACATCTGCTTATGGTGGATGGTGGGTTAACGGTTAAGGCCGCTCAGCCGGACGATCAGTTGGATCGATAGGAGATGCGACATTTATGCTGTATAACATTCCGAAGATGCTATCACCTGAGCTGGTGAAAATAATGATGGAGATGGGTCATGGCGACGAAATCGTAGTAGCGGACGCTCATTTTCCTGCTGCCAGCCATGCACAGCGGCTCATTCGTTGTGACGGTCACGCCATTCCGCAGCTTCTGGAAGCGATCTTGCAGCTATATCCGCTGGACGCCTATGTCGAAGCGCCAGTCGCACTCATGCAGGTCGTTCCGGGTGATCCGGTCGAGCCTAGCATATGGAACACTTACGTGCAAATATTGAACGGTTCGGGTACCAACTATAAGATTGAGTATGTTGAACGATTCGCTTTCTATGAGCGAGCCAAGAAGGCATATGCAATTGTCGCAACAGGCGAGACGGCCCAGTATGCGAACGTGATTCTCAAAAAAGGTCTTGTCCTTTAACCTCATTGCATGTTATAGAGAGCCCCGAGAATTCGGGGCTTTTTACAATATTATAGCTTTTTTCAATATGTTTTCGTGTATATCTCCATAGGTTTTGCTCGAAGGTGTTGGTGTAGCTTGAATAACTGAAACAAAATTTCGGTCTGAAATTACATTTATCTCCTGTCCTCCAAATCCTCGACACCCATATCCATCTGGGAAGAGCCACCAGAGAAATCCGTATGAATGTTTACTTGATGAAGAACTTATAGAAGCATTTGTATAAGTAGGGCTAATAGCTTGCTTTACATAATCGGTAGAGACAATCTGTTCTCCATTATAGAAACCATTCTCAAGGAATAGTAACCCTATTTTTGCGAGGTCTCTTGCTGATAAATCAGATTCCTCTTCTCCCTTCATTACACTATAGGAAAAGCCACATGGACTTTGGGGCCATTCCCCGCTCGTAATATCAAGCGGATCATACAAATTCTCTTTGACAATATCGTAGGCTGTTCCCCCATAAGCTCTTCCAATTACCRCAGATAGCAGCATGACGTCCCA
>NZ_JBFUIX010000087.1:0-31072 GCF_056401635.1 Paenibacillus sp. P4_E11
GTCAATGGATGTTCCATTGCTGGCATTATCTCGATAGATGCATTTAATATCAAGGACATTCCAATGGTGATTCTTAATCACATTATGGCTGAATACGGTACGGGACCCGTCAGTGAACATATCGACGCAATCACGATAAACGTTATCGAAAATATTGTTCGTGATGATATTGTCATGACGCCCAAGCGCGTTAGCATTCAGCAAATCGTTCGTATCGCTGGATAGTTTAATGGCATCGCCCCAAGGAATGATCGTGGCTCCGGTCTTGTTGGCGTTCAATACCGCCTGGACATTGCCGCCTGTGAAATAATTACCGGTAATTTGGGTTCCCTTGCCCGTGGTTGCCAAGATCATATAACTCGCATCCCGTAGCTTGGAATTCGTGACCGACACGTTGTATCCGGTAATCTCCACACAGCACTCCTGGTGACCGCTTCCCTTGAACTCAGCGAATACAACTTGCACGTGGTCGGCTTGGATTAGCATCGCTCTCTTGTTGTCAGTCCGCAGTGAGTCGTCCAGTATGGGTGCTTGGATAACACAGCCTTCGCTTGCCACGACGATGCAGCCTGTGATGCCCTTGAAAATAGCCTTTCTACAATCCAGAAACTTGGCTGCGGCAACGGTAACGTCACCGTTGTAAACATAGGTCATGTTAGGAGTGGCACCGATACTGTACCCCGTCACTTGAAAGGCTGCCGACATACGTACTGCGTTGCGAGCTGCGACGGACACGTCCTCACCACGTACGACTCCAAAATCTTCCAAGACCAGGCTGCGATCCACTCTCTCCCAAAACCAACCTGGCTTACCAGACTGAATCACAGAGCCGCCATTGTCAACGAATGCGCCCTGTACCGCAATGAGTCTACCGCCGCCTACTCCAGGTGTGCTTATATAGTAACCTAATAAATAGATATGCTGTCCTTCGAATTCCGGTTGAATCGTTCGCAGCTCATCCACACTCTCGGCAGCTCCGATCCATTTGAGGCCATCCGGTTCAATCAACCCTTCCTGAATCCCTCTTTGATAGACAGGTACCCACGCAACGGATGAGATCCCTCCGTCACTCTCGGGGTTGGCTGCGGCGGTATTGTGCGGATGATTACCTGCCCAGCGGTAGCCTGTAATAACGCCGCTGTCATCGGTGTGCTCCAGAATTTCACCCGGAGATGTCAACTTCACGCCTTTACGAAATGGACCAAGTAATTTCAAATTTAAGCCGCCGTTATTCCCGAACTGCTCGTTGTTTCCATAGACGGATTGCGTTACAGTGCTCCCGCTCGCCCCGGCCACACCCAAAGTCATGCACACTCCAGCCATGCCCAATGCCGCTAACACTTTTCGCCGACTGATCATAGGATTCGTTTCGTTATCAGACATCTCCCGCTCCTCCTTGTAATCTTGACGGAATCCGCAAGTGTCACGAATCCCGCCGATTGATCCTTATTATGGCTACTGGGCTTTGCGCTTCTCAATCTCTTTGTTGATCGCATCTTCCGCTTCTCGCAGAGCCGTATTCACGTCTTTGCCGTTCACGGCCACATCCTTGAATTTACTCCCTATGATCGGAAGAGCGGCGGAATCGTATTTCGTTACGGCTTGAGGAGTAGCGGCAAGCTTGTTATATGTAAACGCGCCGGCGTTCCTCCCCTGGAGCACTTCAACATCTTTGCCGAATTCTTTCTTGATGTCCGGATTGTTCAGGACGGAAGGCCGCCCTTGCTTCACATTCATCTTCTGCCCTTCTTCGGATAAGAGGTGGGAGATGGCCAGGAACGCCTGGTCTTTATGCTGACTAGTCTTGGAAATAGCCAACAGAGGAGCGAACAGCTGAATCGTCGTTTTTGGTGCTTCACTGTAGGAAGGCAAAGCTACGACGTCCCAGTTGAGCCCGTTCTTCGTTGCATCCGGCAGGCTGCCGAACATGGACGTGGCGGCGTACATCGCTAACGTTTTGCTCTTCAGAAAACCATCTCCTCCTTTGCCCCATTCGTTGCCCGTCACTTCGTAGAATCGTTTCATCGTTTCGAATATTTTTTTCCATTGCTCGGTGTTCACGGAAGCCTTCATCGTCTCAGCGTTTACCATCGGAGCGGACAGCTGGTTATAGGGCAATAAGATGTTCGGGGCAAAATCAAACCCAACGTACTGCACACCCCCATCCATTCTCGTGACCCGCTTCGAAAGATCTAGCACTTCGTCCCAGCTCATTCCGTCTTTCGGATAAGGGACACTGAACTTGTCGAATATATCTTTGTTGTAATGCAACGTTGCGATGTTGACGGACGAGGGGAGCATCAACATTTGCCCTTTCGGAAAGTTGGCTTGGATCGAGTTCAACACAACCGGATCCATTTTGTTCAAATCGAAATTATACTTCTTGATGAGCGGTGTCAAATCTTCTAGCACGTCAAGCTCCCGGTACAGGGGAATATCGCCGCTGCTGTCACCGAATATAATGTCGGGTACGCTCCCAGATGCAATCAGATCCTCCAGCATCGTTCCTTTGGCTCTCTTGATCATCTTGATCGTAATATGCGGGTACTTGCTCTGTAACGGCTGAACGATTGCATTTTGAAACAAAGGATCCCCCATACTGGTGTTGAATACCGTGAGCGTAACCGGCTCCGTACTGATCTCTGGCACTTTGTTGACGTTCCCTCCGACTGTGGCGGATGGAGCTCCTCCCTCTTTGGCACAGCCTGAAAGGATAAAGATTACAATAAACATCGCAACCAACAACGCTTTGCTTTTTTTATACATGGCTTGACCCTCCTATATCTCGATTATGCCTACCCATAAATAATAATCTTCATCTGCGAATGTAAAGGACACTTTCCGACTGTCAGGACTGAACGAGGGGTGAGGATGACCGGGATGATGATGCCACATCGGAACCTCACACAGCAACCGCGACGTGTTATTGTCCAAGTTGATCAGCACAATCTTGGTTACAGCGGACCCTTCCAGCGTATCTGCGACTGCCCATTGGCCGTCCGGACTTAGGGACACATGCCAGTACTCGTAGTCTCCGTTAATGAATTCCGACCTTTCCCCCTGCTTATCCACCTTGTAAACGCCGGTCGGCTTCAGTGGACTATGCGCGTATTTGACATAAAATAAACTCTCTCCATTGAATGCCCACATCTCGTGACCGATGTACTCGCCTAGTTCCCCGGATTCCTGCCGCTCTTGTCTGACTATATGGCGAGCCTCGCCGGTCTGTGTGTCGACCACATGGATGCGGTCGGAGATATGCTCCGTCTTGCCTTCATGCGCGAAGAAGACGAGATGTTTGTGTACCGGATTGACCATGGCGTGATTGGCAACCCGATACGGCTCGGCGAACCTTGGTGTTACCGCTGCCGTGACTCGTCCTGTCGCGATGTCAACGGTTCCGATCGTCCATTCGTCGTGATGTCTCCAATAGACGCCGAGGACGGAATCGTCATTAGTAATCGATTGCGGCCCATAGAACTCGACACCCCGAGCTTGCGTACAGACGATCCGGGTTTGGCCGTTTCGAAGGTCAACTGCGATAATTTCTGCCCCGTTGAAATAATAAAATTGATCATCGAACGATACGAGACCACGTCCCCATTCGAGATTGGCAACAATGGCTTCCGACTCCCCCGTCTCCGTATCCAAGCGAACGTACTGGCCGACCATCTCCTTRTCCATCTCAGCGCTTACGATAATGTTCCGGCTGTCGGACATCCAGGTCATCGCCGTAAAGTAATGATGAGCCGTGTTCGTTCCGCTCTTTCCAACCGCCCGTATGGTGCAGCCGGTAAGCGGATCCGAGAAATTCCGTATCGTTAGATTGAGCGTTTCCATAACCCCCCCCACTTCCTTTCCTTCAGATTAGCTTTCGTCCGAACTGTAACATGGTGGTTCGATCGGCGAAACCTTCACTTTTTGCTCCAGCGCTCCATTTTTGCGCGGGCGTCAAAAAAACCGTCCGATTCCCGGACGGTACTCTGGCGTTGGCTTTAAGTAAGGCACGTGGGGAGGGCAGACAGATGGGTTGAGCCGAGATTCCAAAGGCGGACGCTGCCGCTTCTCCACTCCATCTGCCTGCCCTCTCTTGTACTTCTTCCCTCCAAGGCGTTACGTCTTACGGACACTTCGCGTCCGGTTTTACGGGTCTTATATCTTCGATCCGGCATTCGTAGCCACGTATCCCTTTGTAGTATTCCGGGTACATCTCCTCGTCACAGCTCTCGCAGCTGAACTTCTCAAGCGAAGATCGCTTCCTGTAGCTTCCTTGTCAACTTCTTGCCCTTAGCTATCCTTGAACGCTGCTCCCAAGAGTCCTTACGGACACAGAAGCCGTTATTCGTCCGTTTCTGCCCCTCTCAAGGGTAGTTGCGGACACAGGATCCGTTATTCCCTTACAACTAGCTATTTTTGTCACTTTCCAGGACAAATAGCGGCATCTGTGTCCGTTAGGTCAGCTAATACCTGCTTATCTCACCAAATAGTCGAGTAGGCGGGGCCTTTCCTTCATAGATTGTACCCCTTACCCCTCACAGATCCGTACGTGCCCAATTAAGGCATACGGCTCCTCATGTCACCTTACAGAATTGCATTCCTTGCAAACAAATTCACGGTTATTCTAGGCTTTGGAAATGGATTTCGGCTAACGAACATGACGAACTTCGCTTCTGTAAAGCTTATCTTTTGGCTTCTTCGGTTTCTCCACTTTAATACTAATCGCTTAACTGCGTCTAAGTAAGCAGATATTCCGCTGAAATTGTCCGACACTCCATAGTAATTGTAGTGTCCCTCTACCTTGCTTCGGATGGTTCGCATGAGTTCCTCTTCTGCCTCGTGTCGATTGCTCCGTATCCATATCTTGAATTCCTTCACCTTCGCCTTAAATTTCTTAGCGCTTGTTTTCCGCATGAGCCGTGAACGTCCGCTCTTGCCTTTTCCCCAGTAATGGGTAAACCCTAGAAAGTCGAAGGTTTCTGGTTTTCTCGACCCGCCCTTTTTGCAATCCACTTCTGACTTCCACCCGAACCGGATGATTTTCGTCTTTTCTCCTGCAATTTCTAGCCCGAACTTCTTTAACCTCCTGACTAACGCCTCATAAAATCGTTTCGCATCCGCCTCTTGTTCAAAGCAACATACAAAGTCGTCCGCAAAACGCACCATTTCCGCTCTTCCTTTACATTCTCTCTTTATTGTCACTTCGAACCACAGGTCCAGTGCGTAATGAAGATAGATGTTCGAGAGAATCGGCGAAATCAGGCCCCCTTGCGGTGCTCCTTCATCGGTTGGTTTAAACTCTCCTTTCTCTATAATTCCTGCTTTCAAGAATTTCTTGATGAGTCGTAGGAGATTTGGGTCCGCCATGCGATGCTCCAGAAATTTCATCATCCACTCGTGATCCATATGGTTGAAAAAGCCACGGATGTCCGCGTCCACCACATATCGTATCGGTTGCTTCATCATAATCTGGTCTAGTGCTCGGAGTGCGTCATGTTGGCTTCGTCCGGGTCGAAATCCAAACGAGCAATTCAGAAAGTCTTGCTCGTAGATCGCTTGCAGAATCTGGTTCATTCCATGCTGTACGATTTTATCTTCGTACGCTGGGATACCTAAAGGGCGTTTGCTTTTCTCATCCTTGGGAATGTATGTCCTTCTTGATGCTTGCTTTCCGCCTCTGTGTGCTGTAAATGTGTCTCTGGCAAGATCGGTAATATGTAGCCGCCTTCCCTCCACCGACATTACATCGACTTCCTTGGTACTATGCAGCTATCCGACTCCCTGCGAACCGTTTGGCGTTCTCCCTTTTGATCGATTGTCCGCCATACTCTCACGTTCTTTCCTATCGAGTACTCGCTCATGAAAGAGTCGCAGGGGATCCCAGGTTCCCGTGTGATCATTGTTCAGCATGCCTGGCTCTCTGACCCCGGGGAAGCTTGGTTATGCTCGCCATTTCTCGCTTAACCAAGTGTTGCCTTCCAGTAACCGTAAACTGTCGGCCTTCCCATTGTCCTGATTTCGAGGCTCTATCACTTTCAGGCCTACTGCCTAACTGTCTACGCTTAGCACCCGACATTACTGGCGGCAGCCCAAGACTCGCTATTGGTGGCATGGCTTTGCCTTTCCAAGCAGGGGTTCCACCTGCTAAATTACACGACTTTACCATTGGTCGCTCACGGCTCTCAGGTCCGCAACGAATGTTGTACATTCATATTTATTCAGCTTACGAGTAGGGGAACCTCCGGTTAGTCTAAAAATACCTGATCTGTATACGAAGAGGGCACCCCTAAACGCTTCAGTACGGTAAAGAACTTAAACTTTCATATATTACCAAAAAACCATTTCCCGCAAAGGAAATGGCTTGCTTCTAACCCACATTTCGCACGTGTCATTTACGAAATGTGGGTGTTCTAGCTATAATTCCGCTGCTTTCTCCGTCTCCCGCTCTCTGAACTCCGTTGGTGTAAAGCCAGTGGACTTTTTGAAGATCCGTACAAAACTGTTCATGTTCGTATAGCCGATTTCCTCGGCGATATCACGAATTTTTTTATTGCTCCCAAGAAGCAGCTCTTTGGCTCTCTCCATACGCAAGGACATGACGTAATCGAGAAAATTCCCTTCGGTACGCTCCTTGAAAATCCGGCTTATATGATAAACGCTTTGCTTGAAATGATCGGCCAGAAGATTGAGGGAAAGATCGCTTCTCCCATAATGAGTCTGAATATAGATCAGCATACGGTCTACAACCTCATGACGTTMCCGGTTGTTCCGCCTGTCCTCGATCCGTCCGATCGCCTCATCTATGATTCCGATGATGTACTGGGCCACTTGACCGACGTCTTCGTGTTGATACAACACCTCGAACAACTGATTTTCTTCTGCTTGCGGCATTTTGATATCGATATCGTCAAGCATACTCATCAGGCGCAGCATGAATTGGATGGCGATCTGGCGCACGATGTCCGACGTCGCATTGCTATGGGCAAGCTCCGCGAACCATTTCTCGGCAAGCGCCCTTGCCCTCTCGCGATCCGCTGCCTTGACCGCGCCCACTATGCTGTCCGTACGTGCCAACAGTCGGTAAATCTCACTGTTATCCGTGTGCTGGACATCTTCGATCGAGATGATCGCATTGCCGCCAATGACCATTTTGTATTTGAGCGCTTCCAGGGCTTCGTGATAGGACTGGTGAATACCGTCCGCTGTAACGACGGCTGTTCCAATCCCAATCGTCACCGTTCGCTTGAAATGTTGTTCCACGTACTGCTTGATCAGTTCGGAGATCGCATAGGCCCGCAGCATATTGTGCTTTCCTGCCTCTTCGAAGCTCATTATTGCCGCTGTCATACCTTGGTCGATTTCAACCGAGACTCCACGGTTCTCCGCATTGATCATCTCTTCCGCCACATTGGATAGGGCATAGCAATATAGATGCATATCTTCGGGGGAGACGATCTCTGACTTCCTGTCGAACTCCATCGTCATCACAATGGAAGAAGCCGGATGAAGCCGATACCCGATTGCTTCCAGCGGTACGAGCGGATTCTCTTTATTTTTGCGGATACCCGTCAACAGGTCCATGACCAGTCGCCATTTGACTGCCGGCTTGTGCTCCGTCATCTGCTTGAACATCCGATCGCTGTCCATGATGATATGCGATAACGTATCTTCAATTTGACGAAACTCGCCATCCGGCGCATTCCGCTTATCATATAGCCGGTGCGATTGGAGCGAATTCGATATATTCTGCACAAGCCGATTGATCGGTTTAAGTGTCCATCGATTGGCCGCAAGTGCCATAACCAGGGCGAACAGGATCAGGACGATACTGATGGTGAGCAACGTATTGCGAATATGCAGCATGCCTTGGTTCAACTGAAGATCGGGTACGATGTGGACGATCTTCCATCCGGTATAGGGAGATGTGTAATAGAATAAAGTACTTCCCGCTCCCTTCACCTTCTCCTTGAGGATCCCCTCCTCATGATCCAGAGGCACCTTCGCCAGGACTGAATCGCTCTCCGGCTTTGTTGCGAGCATACGCTTGTCCTCGTGGCTGACAACAACTCCCTCCGCATTGATGATATAGATAGACCCCTCATTCGAAGCTGCTGCATCTTTGATCAGATCRTAGATCGATCGTTCGTTGATATTGACCGCGATGGCTCCCTTGCGATAACCGTTCGGATGGATCATCGGGTAGGAACGGACGAGCGTAATGACTTGATTATGGCTCTGGCTGGAACGATTGATCGTGAGCGGACGCGTATTCATCCAATAAAAGAAAGCGTTCGACTTCTCGAAATCCCGCACCCACTTGTAATCTTCAGGCAGGTCGCCGCTCGCGGGCAGATTCCCGGAAGACAAGCGACGCTTCAAATACGAATATAGTTCGACCGAGAACAGGTTGTCGTTGCTGCCTAACATGCCGTTCAATCGCCTGGAAAGCTGGCTGATCAAATATTCGGAGTAATCCGAGGACGAGGGAAAGTCCCGCTCCATAAACTCCCAAACTTCCTTGGATTGCAGCAATTGGACCGTCTCGTTGTCGATAGCGCGAAGAACAAGCGTCACCTTGCTGTCGACTTGGTGCAGGAGCGACATGTTCGTGCGTTTCACTTCATGATCCAGATGGTCGTTAATAATCAAGTACGACATGCCTGCCGTAGACACAATACAGAGACATAGAAACAGGGAGAAAATCATCCACGCTCTTTTACGGTAGTCGGTTCGTAACCCTATCTTCCCGTCCTTCGCAGCTGGTGCCGATATTGGCTTCATCCTGTTACCTCCCTCCTGTCTTTCCAACACTTACTTGAAACTTTGTTTGTTGTTCTCGTACCATTCCTGCGCCAGCTTGTTGGCTTGCCCGCCACCGGCGTTGCTCCACTCCATGCGGATTTGTTCAAGCGCTTGATCCGGCGTAATATCGCCCTTAATAATCGCCCGAGTCCGGATTTCGAACAGCTTCGGACGGATGGCCTCGAAGACGCTGTTAATCTCGGCAATGTTCGGCGAATACGGAATATCCCGACGGAACTTGTTCTTCAATGCAACTTGCAGCGAATCCGACGAAAGTTTCGCCCAACGTTGCGAGATCGGGTCCTGCGCCGCACTAACGAACCTATCTTCCGGCTTGAAGGTCGCGGCATGATTACGGAGTATAGCGTATTCGCCGGCATAAGCGACTTCTTTTCGGAAAAGGTCATCGTTGATAATTTGGGGCACTCCGTTGACCAGCTTGTAATGTTGGTTCTCCAACCCGTTCAACAGCGTGAACCAACCTTTCTCAAGCATCCAATCAAGGTATTGCATCGCAGCTTTCGGATTCTTCATCTTATTGTTGAAGGCCACATAGATCAATGCAGGCGTTTCCTGGTACATCCCCGCTTTGCCGTACTTCGTGGCAAATGGCTCGAGCGGAACCGGACTGGCCTCCGGTATGTTCTTCATCAGGTCTTTCATGTTCTGCTCGATAGCCGAGCCAGAGCTCCCGATCAGCACGCCCGTCTTCCCTGCCGTCCAGTCCGCCATCGATCTCTGCATATTCGTGTCGGTCAAATACTCTTGGTCAATATACCCGTTGGCATAGAGCTTCCGTTCGAACGCTATCTCATCAGCGACACGTTCGACGAAATTGGCGTTCACCATATTCCCATTCTCTATATACCATTGCGTGGTGTGTGTCGAATAAAGCGCATTGAAGACGTTCAAGTATTGAGGGTGCAGGGAAATGACGGGCGCGTTCGCTCTCCCGGTCAACCCTTTGTCCTTGAACGCTTGCAACACCGTGAAAAACTCGTCTTCGGTTTCGGGCGCTTTCATTCCGACCTTATCCAGCCAATCCTGACGAATCCAGAGGCCTCCATTGGCGATCTGATCGGGTGTCCGTTTCGTCGTAAGGCCATAGATTTTGCCATTGAACGTCATATAAGGTGTAAGGTCTGGATTATCTTGAATATATTGTTTGACCACTGTGCTGTACTTGTCTATGTAGTCGTCGAGCGGCTGCAGGACGCCTTGTGTGACAAGATTGCCGATATAATTGCGATCAAATTCCCATATCAGATCCGGCGCTTCTCCCGTTGCGAGGAGCGTGTTCATCTTCACTCCCGCTTGATTCCTCGGGACCGTCACGATCTTCAGCTTGATTCCAGACTGATCTGCGATCCACTTTGTCCAGCGATTCTGTTCATAGGTTCCTTCTTCGCTGGACACCTGCCCCCRGTCGAACATCGAAACGCTGACTTCCTTCGGTAGTTTATCGTACGGGTCAACTGCTACTGACGGAGAGATTCGTGCACGACCGCTATTGGACTTGCTGCAGGCTGACAGAGCTAGCCCCAGGCAAAGGGTCAGAACAAGAAAACTTATTGCCGCGTTACTCCATTTGTGCTTCTTGCTCATATTAAGCCCTCCAATATGGGATCAATCGTTCCGGGAACTCCGGCTAGCAGTCGATTGCCGCAGCACCAATCGGGTAGGAAGCACAATTTTACGCCGTTCCTGCAACGGGTTATCCATGACGGACAGGAGAAGCTTCGCAGCCTCCTCGCCGATTGCTTGTTCTTGCTGAACGACACAACTGGGCGGAATGCGGGAAAGCGAAGAATACAAATAATCGTCGAAAAAAATGACCGATAGCTGCTCCGGCACCCGGATGCCAAGATCTTCTGCCGCCTCCATGACCGCAAGTCCGTTGGCCGTTGTCGCCGCGAATACCGCAGTCACCTCGCTGTTTCGTTCCAGGAACGACCGGACGATCRCTTTCGTTTCCTTCGGGTCATCCTCTCGCTGCCGGTCTTCCAACAATTCGTACAGGCAGCGCTGATGGTCCAATGGAATAGAATGCTTGGCTAGCGCTCGCTCATACCCGGTCAACCGATCTTCCAAACTAGTAGTCGTTCTACCGTGCACGGCAACGAACGCGACATTGGAATGCCCTTGCTCAATTAAATAAGATGTTGYGTCGAAAGCACCGCCGGAATGATCCGAACAGACACAGTTCGTATCTACCCCGCGCAAATAGCGGTCGATCACGACAACCGGGAATTGGTTCAGCGCCAAGCGTAATATTTCTTCACTGTAGGATTCGCCGTCCACTGGGAAAATAATGACACCTTTCACTCCCATCCGCACACATTCCTGCAAAATTTGCCGCTCCGTATCCTGCTCGTTCCGCGACGMTCGATATAGGACCTGATATCCGTCCGCCGAGAGCTGTTTCTCGATTCCAGCCAGTATGCTCGAAGATAAAGAGGTTTGAATGGAAGGGGACAAGAAAACGATTGGTCTCAGTGCTCCGCCCGAAACTTCCGCCAATTGCGGACTATTGTCGTGCTGGTCGCCCACAGTTCCCGCGATATAAGTACCTTTGCCCTGAATGCGGTAGACAAGTCCTTCCAGAACCAACTCGGACAGCGCCTTCTTAATTGTGAATCGGCTTACCCCGAACTGCTTAGCAAGGTCCGCTTCCGTAGGCAACTGGTCGTTAGCTCGCCATGTATTCTGATGAATTTGATCGAGAATGTAGTCTCTGATTTGGGAATATAATGGAACGCGTTTCATTTCACGACTCACGGATGTTCAATCCCCCGTTCTTTTTACTATATTCATAGTTTAGCACATAAAAATACCAATATACAAATTTGTATGTATTACATCTAATTGGTATATTGATTGTATTCATATTTATTAATTCATTGGAGGGTTTAGAATGATATCGATCGATTCACGGCTTCGACAGCTCCTGGGCACTGTTCCGCAAAGCTACTGGGATGAAAAAATCATGTCCCGACCTGGTTATTGGGGCGAACGGATTATATCGCAATTGGTGTTCGCCCATGAAGTATCGAAAGTCCATGACCGTAAGTATGACCAACTGATTGGAGCGGCACTGACCTATGTGGAAGAGCGGATGGCTGAAGAAGGCGTCATCAACAAGCAGATCGCGCTACATGCCGAACAAATGCTAAGCGAACTTACTGCTGTGGCGAAGAGTTACGATATGATTTGCGCGGCTCATGCCCACATCGATATGAACTGGATGTGGCCTTGGGATGAGACGGTATCGGTTACGTTGGATACGTTCCGGACCATGCTGAATCTAATGGAAGAGTACCCTTTCTTCAAGTTCTCCCAATCACAGGCGTCTATTTACCGGATCGTCGAGCAGTACGCGCCGGAGATGCTGGTGGATATTAAGAGGCGAGTCCAGGAAGGCCGTTGGGAGGTCACTGCCTCACACTGGGTGGAAGCGGACAAGAACATGCCAAGCGGAGAAAGCTTGACCCGTCAGTTGCTTTATACGAAACGATATTTGTCGCAGCTGCTCGACATTGATGCGGACCGGTTGAATCTGGACTTCGAGCCGGATACGTTCGGACACAGCGTCAATGTGCCGGAGATATTGGTGAATGGCGGAGTGAAGTTCTATTACCACTGCCGCGGCAATGAGGGTCATATTGCCTACCGCTGGGAAGCGCCTTCCGGCAAGTCGATTATCGTATACCGCGAGCCGACATGGTACAACGACTTCATCCAGCCGATTCTCGGATCGTATGTGCCAGATATTTGCMGGCAAACCGGGTTGAAGACCCATCTGCACGTGTATGGGGTCGGAGATCACGGTGGCGGTCCGACGAGACGGGATTTGGAGCGATTGATGGATATGGCAAGCTGGCCGATTTATCCGAGCATCCGCTTCGGTACGTTCGCCGATTTCTATAAGCTGCTCGAACCGTTAGTCGACCAGTTGCCGGTCGTCAAGGGGGAGCAAAACTTCGTCTTTACCGGCTGCTACACGTCCCAGACGCGGATCAAGACGGCCAACCGGATCGGTGAAGCTGCGTTGAATGAAGCTGAACTGTTCAGCGCCACGGCAGCGATAGCGGCAGGCTCCACCTATCCGGGCGCGGCTTATGAGGAAGCATGGAGAAACGTGCTGTTCAATCAATTTCACGACATCCTTCCCGGTTCCGGCGTTATCGAAACCCGGGAGCACGCGCTCGGTTTGTTTCAGAATACGATGGCGATCGCCAATACGAACCGCAAGCTTGCACTGGAAAGAATCGCGGCCACTATCGATACTTCACAGCTTGGTGGACCGGAAGACAAGCTGACGGTATCGGAAGGTGCCGGAGTCGGTTATGGCACCAGCACATTCAAAATTACGCAAGTCGAACGCGGGCACGGCCATAACCGGATCGTCCATCTATTTAATCCGTCCGTATATGACCGCGAGGAATCCGTAGAATTCATCCTCTGGGATTGGAAGAGTCCAATCCAAACGTTGGTCGTCAAGGATAGCGAAGGGAACGAAACCGCTCATCAAATGATCGATAAGAACTTCAATCTCTATTGGGGGCATCATTATATGCGGCTGCTCCTTCATGCCAAGGTCCCTGCATGCGGATACAGCACATACACCGTGTCACCGGGAGAGGACATGGAGAAGCCGTTCCTGCCTACCGATCCGCGGGTAGATCAAGAGGATAAGTTCGTGCTTGAAAACGATGTGATCCGAGTAACGTTTAACCCCGTCGATGCCACGGTCGTGTCGATGATCCATAAAGCTTCAGGCGAAGAGCTGATTTCGGAGTCGCGCCCTGCCGGGTTGTTCCGTCTTATTCAGGAGGACCCTAACAAAGGGATGAGCGCGTGGTGGGTCGGCCGCTATATGAGCATCGCGAATGTGCACAACAATGTGAAGTTATCGATGGTTGAGCATGGAGAAGTGCGCCAGTCGCTGAATTACGAGCTCCAATTCGGTAGTTCTACCTTGAAGGTCGTCGTATCGCTCGATCGGAACAGCCCGCTACTCCATTTCCAGGCAGAATGTGACTGGCACGAGATCGGTAGAAGTGGGCAAAGCATTCCCCAATTGAACTTTCATTGGCCGCTTGCTTATGAGAGCGCGGCGTACAAATACGATGTACCATTCGGCACCATCGTACGCAAGCCGCTCGAGATGGACGTGCCCGGCAACAGTTGGGCGCTCGGAATGCGACAAGATGAAGGAAAACCGTCCATTATGGTCGTTACGAACAACAAATACGGTTTTCGCGGAACGGACCATTCGTTATCGGTTTCGCTTATTCGAAGCTCCTTCGACCCGGATCCTTATCCGGAACTCGGCAATCATCACCGCATCCACTTTGCTGTGGGTGTAGTGGATGCGACACACAATCATGAATTGGTTGAAACGGCATATCGATTCAACCACCCGTTCAACGTGTTGTCCGGAACGACGCACGGCGGGACGCAGAATACAAGCTCCAGCTTCCTGAAGCTGATGGAGGGTTCGGTTGCTGTATCTGCTGTGAAAATGCCGGAGGACGGTGACGGGAAGCGCTGGATCGTTCGCGTTTACGAAACGGAAGGTCAATCGACAATGGCCAAGCTGCAGTTGTTCCAACCTGTGTCGGAAGCTTATTACATCGATTCGAACGAACGTAAAGTGTCCACCGGCTTATCCATTCGAACCGATGGCGAGCTAGTTACATTCGAAGTGCCGGCCCATACGGTTGTGGCCGTTTGCTTGATGTTTGATTGATTAGAACAATTACAGAGAGAGGCTACTGACATAATCGTCGGCAGCCTCTTCTCTACGGATGTAGGGAATTACGATCCAYCCGCCAATAGTACACGGGCACAAGCTGCAGTAGTCCTCTATCAATTGTTAACTACTCTAAAGCAGTAACTGAATGAATCAAAAGTAATAACGAGAACGGAGCCCGCTTACTTGCGAGGCTCTGTTCTCGTTATTACCGCTTCATTTCACCTGTTCGGTTATCGTTCCGCTTGCTGTTTCCTCACAGGTACGCTACAATAATAAATTGCATCGATTGAATTAAGCAAGGGGCTCCATAGACTATAAAGCGAAGGTGACTAGTATGATTGAGATCAAGATTTCCAAGCTATGTACTGGCGAGTTCAATCGAGGGGTCTTTGCAACTCGAGATATATCCAAAGGTGATCTTATCCATGAAGCGCCGGTCATTCCTTATCCGAATGAGGAGCATGAGTTCATCGAGAAAACAACCCTCGACGATTATGTGTATGAGTATGGGGCTAATCACTCGGCTGTTGTCTTAGGCTATGGCAGCTTGTTCAACCATTCGTATACCCCTAATGCCACGTATGAGATTAATTTTGACAATCACACCTTTGACTTCTTCGCCTACACCGATATCCAGGCAGGCGATGAGATCCTTATTAATTATAATGGCGAGGTCGATTGCAACGATCCTCTATGGTTCATGGAGCCATCAGATTCGTAGGAATTAAACCCGCAATGCGAAGGCCCGAGTTGGGAAAACTCGGGCCTTTTGCGTACCCAGCGGTCTCAATTTGTCTTCGAATCCGGATTCGATTCATTGCAGCCGCCTGATTCCGGACGTCCTATATAAGATGTTCTGTGTTCCTCAGAACGCATAGGACACAAGTAAAGCCAGGCTGGTCATGGACCAATCTGGCTTTACTTAACACCTCGGGCAGGGTTCGAACCTGCGACCTGCTCATTAACAGTGAGCCGCGACTACCAGCAGTGCTACCGAGGTAAGGTTAGGATAACCGGTTTTGAACCGGTGGCCTCTCGATTAAGAGTCGAGCGCTCTGTCTGCTGAGCTATATCCCGTTGGAGGATAGGAACGGAATCGATTCCCGTTAACGTCTCGCAGACCGGCGATGATGCGGCAGCCTGCATGACGGAATCCCATCCATAATCGTATGTGCCGCTGGCGAGAATTGAACTCACAGCCTTCTGATTAAAAGTCAGTTGCTCTACCTTTGAGCTACAGCAGCATGGCATCGGTTGTGAAACCGACTCCTATGTATGAGTTGGCAGTAGGCGGGACTTCAACCCGCTCCACTGCATGGTTACCCGGGCTGGATTCGAACCAACGCTTGGATGCTTCAAAGGCATCTGCCTTTCCCGCTTGGCTACCGGGCAATAGTGGGGAGAACAACCAGACTCGAACTGGTACTAACGGATCCACAGTCCGCAGCGTTCGCCTTTTCGCCATGATCTCCAGGAATGGTGGTCTGAGACGGAATTGAACCGCCGACGCGCAGCTCTTCAGGCTGCCGCTCTACCAACTGAGCTATCAGACCAAGAATGCAGGTTGCGAGACTCGAACTCGCTTCAACCGGGTGCTGCCCGGTCCCTCCCATCGAATGACCCGCATGGTTACGCATGGGGGAATCGAACCCTCCGATCCAGGATTGAAAGTCCTGTGGCTTCTCCACTTGCCGAATGCGCCGTGCTTCAATAGAATGTATGTTCTATTTGAGATAATAAAAACAGACTACCTGTCAGCTGAGCCTTCTTCTTACCCCAAACATGGGCATAGAAAAAGACTACCTGGTTGCCAAGTAGCCTCTACATTCCGTTTGATAAGATAGGCAGCTGGATCACTGCAATAATGCACCTATCAAGAAAGTTCAACACGACCTCCTGCACTGAGAGCTGGCCGTATGAACGACGGTTTGTAAACACTACGGATATGGGGTTGGAAATAGGGATTAAAAATCGCCGAGAAAAGACGGAACCCATGATGCTCTGTAAATCGCTCTAGCCCTTGCTGCTCATTAAATCGCTGCATCGACTCAGTCTGTTGTCCACTAATGCGTTTCATACCCTACACCTTCCTTTCATCCATTGGTTTGGCTTCTGCTTTCGCTTCTTGCTTGAGTTCATATTATCATGGTTTATTTTTACTTGTCAACCATATTTTTTATTTATTTACTTTTAATTACTTTATCTTAGTTTCTCGCTTGTTCAATAGAAAAGGCCGCTTATTCCGCTCTTTTTTATTCCGACTCCAGCCGTGAAGCTGAAACCAAATAAAAAAGGCTCGCGGATGGTAAGCGACCCTTCATGTTCACTCGATGCGATTCTACCTGCTAAACGCACTCAGTGCGGTTCAACTGATGGATGTCTCGATGAAGAAAGGCGCATACCTGCTTTTGAATGAATGGCTGTTCTGACGTAAAGGAAATAAACTCACCGCTAAACCGATGGTTGCGACTCTGTTCATTGTTTTGGTATCCCGCTACGTATTTAAACATCAGCCATACACTCCTTTCTCATCCAGATAATTAGTTTTAATCCTATAACAGTGCTGCTTTGCTGTCAACATATTTTGCGTATGAAAGAACCTGCTATTCTAGATGGAAAGGCAGGTTCTTTCATGATCTCCTCTTAACAGGGGGTTCTAATCTTTCCGCTTATGGAGCCGTCGTCTGTAGAACATCGAAGCGGAGCCATGTGTTTTGCGAAAGCGGGTTTTTGTTGCCGGTGTTTACGATTCTAAGCGTATGGACACCCAAAGGCAACGTCCCGGTATCCCGAATTTGCTGCATCGCTACTCCGGTCCCACTTCTGTAGAAATCATAAGTATTCACATATTGACCATCGACGTAGAACTCGGCCAACCCGCCATTCGAAGCTAGCGTGCCGAATACGACTCCCCTGGTTCCATAGAACGGAACCTCTACCGTTGAATTTGCTGCCGCCCCTATCGCTTCGGTTCCCCCGAAGTATGAGGCGTTGGAATCTGTGAACCAACTGCCTGTATAGACAGCCAACGGACTCGAGCTGTCGATACTAGTGGAGTAGTTCGCCACAATCGCGATAGGTGCAGAACCGGTTGAGACAGCCCCCAGCCCGTTGACTGCGTACACTTGATACCGACCTGGAGCCATGTTCGACGTATCGAAGGAAATCGGCGTTCCGCTGACCGCAGACGTCTTCAAGCCGTAGACCGACTGCCCGACCGTTACCGCTTGTTCAAGCGCCGTCGAATTCGCTGCCGTCCCGGACTTCACGAGATACAGCGTTCCGTTATCCGAACTGGCTGCTCCAACCTGCGTCCCTATGCGTACTGGCCCTGCCGTCACATTCGAGACTACCGGCGGTATAAGACCCAGATCTGTTACTTGTACCGCATCGAAGGCTACATAGGTGTCCGTGGCCGCAGCGTTCTTCTGCCCGGTCACGGCTATTTTCAATACATGAATGCCCGACTGCAATACACCGGTATCGAATAGACTCATCTGCGTTTGCAGCGTTGGATTGTATAGATCGACTGTCGTTACAAACTGTCCGTCCACATACACATTGGCTATGCCATACACCTTATTGCGGGCACCTACCCATTTGGCCCGCGAGCCATAGAACGGAATTTCCACAGAACCGGCGACATCTTTGGACAACAACATCTTTCCGCCAACATAGGTGCCTGTGTAAGAGGTCCATTGTCCTTTATAAGTCAAAGTCGGATCATTGTCGTCTAAAGTGCCTAAGGCTACTTGAATAATAGTGATAGGGGCGGAGCCAACGGAAACGACACCCAAGTTATTGACTGCATACACTTGGTATACACCTGGAGCCATGTTCGACGTGTTGAAGGAAATCGGTGTTCCGCCGACCACTGACGCCTTCAATCCGTATACCGATTGCCCAACCGTCACCGCTTGTTCCAGCGCCGTCGAATTCGCTGCCGTCCCAGACTTCACGAGGTACAACGTGCCGCTGTCGGAGCTGGTTGCCATAATCTGCGTCCCTATGCGCACTGGCCCTGCCGTCACATTCGAGACTACGGGCAGAACGAGACCGAGATCGGTTATTTGCACCGCATCGAAGGATACGTAAGTCCCATTGGCCGCCGCGTTCTTCTGTCCGGTTACCGATATTTTCAGTACGTGAGTACCTGACGACAACACTCCGGTATCGAATAGGCTCTGTTGCGTTTGCAACGTCGAATTAAACAGATCGACTGTCGTTACAAACTGGCCGTCCACATACACATTGGCAATACCATATACCGCATTGCGAGTCCCCACCCATTTGGCGCGTGAGCCATAGAACGGAATTTCCACAGAAGCGGTAATATCACTCGACAGCAACATCTTCCCGCCAACATAAGTGCCCGTGTAGGAATTCCATTGTCCTTTATAAGTCAGAGTCGGATCATGGTCGTCCAACGTGCCCAGCGCGATCTGCATCACGGTGATGTCGATTGGTGCGGCTGATACATTGTTCACCGAATCGATTCCATACAATCTGTACTTGCCCTTGGCAAACCCGGACGTGGATACGGCCGCAAGCGAAAGCTCTGTACCATCTGCGAAGGATCCGTTGGGCCCGGCAGATGCTGCTACGATCGCAGCCGCATTGGCTGCCGTGCCGTACGGCACCAGATACAGCCTTGCCGGTTCGTTAACCGAGACGAGCACGGGCTGGCCGGCAGGCACATTCCGCTGATCAACCGAGAGAACGGGAGGTACCGTATCGATATCGGAAAAGTATACCGATAAAGCAACGTTTTGTCCTTGAGTCACATGGAACGGTTCCGTTATCGTACGCGTGAACCCGGGTTTGGTCATCACCAGACGATGCTGTCCAGCCGGCGAGCCCTCGATGAGAAACGCTCCCGCAGCGTTGGTGGTAGCAGCATGAGAAGTATACCCTGCCAGCATTACCTGCACGCCCGCAACCGGTGAGCCGCCTTGCCCGTATACCGTGCCACTGACGATTCCGGTAGGAGAAAGGTCGACACCCGCGCGAATTACCTTCAATGTATAGACAGATGACTCTCCATTCGCCGCGTTAACTGTAATGGGGAACGAATTGTCCCCCACCTGCAGCGGAAGGAGGAATTGTCCGGCAGCCGTGTACACTTGCCCAGTCACCGTCATGATGGAATCCGGGCGATAAGTCGACGCCGTGACACTTATGGAGGTGACGGCATGTTCCACAGATACGGCATAATCGAATACACCGGGATTCAGCGATGGAACGATCACGCCGGAATTGACGGTAAGACCGGACAAGGCCGACGACGGCAGCAGTTGTAGCTCGACAATAGCATGGCGGTATCCGGCAGCGCTAATGACGATTCGTTTTGGTCCAAAGCTTCCGAGTGCCCCTGAGGCAAAGGCGATATGACCGGCACTAACCGTATACAGGGCGGATGAGAGCGGCACACCGTTCACTGCGACAGACACCATTTGTCCACGCCAAGCCGGATTATCCGGATAGCTGATCGTTGCAGTCTCCTGCTGAAAGATCGGTCCTCCCGGTGGGGACAGAGTCGGAGCGTCGAGCAGGCTTTCTCGCAGTTCCAGCTGGATAAGCCCGAACTTATAGTTCGTCGAGCTCGAATTCTTCCCGGCGTTGACTAGCGATATCGTATGCGTGCCGGGTGCGAGCGTCATCGTACCTAATGGCTGGAAGACGGTACTTGCTCCTGAACTGCTCGCATAGAAGTTATAGGAAGCAAGCGGAGCTCCGTCAATGGCAACCTGGTAGATCCCGTAAGAGGCCGCTTGAAATGGCTTGATTCCAATCTCATACGGAGCGTTGGCTCCGACCTCGAATTCAAACGTAATCGACTCCCCGGCCTGATTCGCTTCCAATTGCAGCGTATTCGAGCCAGGCACGTACAAGGTCGAAGTCGATTGCTGCGCAATTGGCAAATCAACGAAATTGAACACTCCATACGCCCGCTTCTGTGAAGTGAAGACCAGGCTCGACGTCTTGGTCATCCCATTCCATTCAACGACGGCGGTAATGGTCGCCGCCCCTTCCCCGACTGCGGTTACGGTTCCTTCCGGATCTACCTTCACAATCGACGGGTCACTGCTCGTATAAGTCACTTGGGTCGCCCAGGTCGGAGGTGCGGACCCATCTCTCCTAGTTGCTTGGACGGATAGAGTCGCCTTCTCGCCTGAGAGCAAATATTGCTTGGAAGCTTGCAAGGCAACCGCCTGAAGCGGGTTAACTTCATAAATGTCCACATTGTCGATTCGGAAAGTATGAGTACCCGTCCATGACTTGAGCGGATAAAAGTTCATTCTCGACGTTCCGTCCGGACGAATATCGAATCCAGGGTCGTGCTCCGCGAAGACGATAACCGAATGGCCCGAATCGGAGACGATGTCCTGAATCAAGTAACCGTTCGTCGTCTGATCGGGATGTGTCACAACGGCATATTTGCCCCGCAATGCTGACGTCGTCGAGTCGATCATCGAAGGGACGACGATACCGTCATAGGGATCACCGTTCACCTTCCGTTTCGTTGCCGTAATCGTCCCTTCGACAGGACCATTTCCTGTCAGCGTCTGACTTCCTTTGGACAACTGGGTGCCGCCAATCACGTACATCGATTGGACAACACCGTTCACCATGCGGATGAAGCCCAGCTTCCCGCGCATCGTAATATCGTCCACTACGACCAGATCATTCGGACCGCCCGGCGAGCTAATCAGAACATCGGTCGTATTGCCGTACGTCACCTTGACCGCCACGGCGCCTTCGGGTCCGACAGTCGGCTGCAGTCGGTCGATCGTATCAATACGCGGCCCGGACGCTCCTTGGTACGGTTCCATCGCCGTAACAAATGTACTTGTAAGGTTGCTGCCATCGCGTCTCAGCACGAGCTTCGGCATGTTGTATTTGACCGCTTCGTCATTCGTATCCTTGCTTCCGCCCGACAGTCTCGTCGAGCGGATCGAAGGCGAACGTCCCAAATACAATTCGTTGCTCCCCGACTCGAGCAACCCGGTAATCTTCATCTTCGCTTTCTCGATCCCGCTCTCGCTTGTGACGAGCGTGAGGTCGTAGCGGTCGCTTGGCAGCTGGGCTTTTTTCACGTCTTTGACGGAGATATAGCCATAATAATTACCTTCGGCATCCCCCCTATCATTGAACTGTTCCGGCTCTCGGACCTGAGTACCAGGCGGCAGCAAATACGGGCCGTACGATTCCAGGGTCATGTCGGTTTGAAACACAGAGTCTCGGTTGGCATCCCCCTGTAGCGTATACTCGTGACGGCTGCCCCCTGAGACACGGAACAGGTCGATGACATAACCTTGACCGCCCTCTGCGTCGGGGAACGAAACATGCCAAGGTTCCCGGCTGTACGCCTCCAACCCGTCATAAGCTTCCTTCTCGTCTGCGCGCATCGCTTGAACCGGACCGACAGGCGCGAACAAGTCGATCTTGCCGCCGTCCCTGGAGACGCTGTCGACTTTCATATCTTTGCTATCGACGACCACCGTGTTATGTCCCATTGTCGACAACGTGAAGTTGCGATCCTTCGTATACGTGTAACCTAGATCAGGCAACAGCTCCTGTCCCTCTGCGTACAAGTTCAATTGAAGCGGGTCGTAATGATTGTGGCCGTATTTCGGCGCGAACTGAAGCCATAACTGCGATTGGTTGGTTCCCGAGCCCGAGGTTAGCCGTCCAATTCCTGCAGCCRGCATCAGGAAAGACCCAGCATTCTGAATGGGGGCGCTAGCCCGGTCGGAAGCCCACGAATCCTGAAGCGGCAGCAACTTGCCATCCGGGTATACAAGCAGGTTGTTGTCCTTGAGCGCTTTCGGGATAATTGGATAATCTTGACCCATGTCCAAATTGTCAAAGTGCTTGCCAGTACGAGGCGATACGTATCCGATCGGATCGCTGTATCCTGCGATTGCTCGCATGCCCTGATCCAGGCCGTTCGTAGATTGCACGTGATATGACGGCGCCACTTCTTTCCAATACCCGTCTGACAAAAATTGAGTCTCCACATAATCCTGGATCCACTCGTACGTGTTATGAATGTAATCAGGTTCCTTCAACACTTTGCCGGCATCGATCAATCCGAGCCATTGCGTATAGTTCATATTGCTTATCGTATAGGGATAACTTAACGCATAGCGTACCGATGGAGTGAACATTTGTTCAATCAGCTTCTGATCGACGTCCTCACCGGCTTCTTGACTAAGCACCTCAAGGGCGTTCGTTTTCTTGACCTGCTCATAGGCATGCAGAAGCGGGCGCAGACGGTTCAGGTCGGAGACGGACCAACGATCCCACATGCCTCCCCAATAGTTGAACGGAGGACCGGACGTAATGTTGATCGGAGAGTTGAGCCAGATGTAATCGGTCGTCGGCACATAACCTTCGTAGGCTTGAGCGAACCGATACAACAGTCTCGCAGCCCCCAATGCGTCCGTTTTGGCGATTTTCTCCGTCTGCTCGGCCGCATAGTTTTTCTGTAAATACCACAGGTGAGCGGATAGAAAATATCGTTTGCCTACAGCATCCTCATAATATGGATATTCGACGATTTGGCCCTTCCGGTTCGTCGCTGTGAGGACGTGCGTTTCCGGATACTGCGCATTCGGGTACACCGTGCCAGTCTTGCTGGCAACGAGTTTCTTACGGTCCGCCGACAACTGGTACAGCTGAAGCGGATGCAGCTCGGGCATTTCCGGAAGTCCGGTAAACAGGAACCCGGTCCTGTCGGGAATAATGTCCAGAGTATCTTGTACTAGTTGAGATGCAGGGGTAGCGTTAACCTGAACCGATCCGGACGACGGCGTAATCGGCGGCATCGCCGCGATACCTGCTTCAATGAGTGCATCCCGATCAAACGTAACAATCGTAAAATGCCCGTCATTCGGCTGATTTTCACGGTATGCATAAATTTGCAGCTCCACCTGGCCGAAGTCAATTAATGGGGGATGCTCGAAGGTTAGCTTGCAGCGACTCCCGAGCTTCTCACTTGTCACTTGCGTCAGCGGTTCCCAACCGCCAACCGGATTTTTCCATTTCACGGAAAACAACGTTTTGGACGGATTCACCACATTGCCCCGTTTGAACGATAGCTCTTTCTCCACAAAACCAAGATAGCGGAAGTCAGTCTCCTCCGGTGTCCATCGTTCTCCAACCGGTGTACGGCCGAAAAACACACTACCGAGCCGCCCTTCGTCGACTACATTGCCTTTGAAAATCACACCATTCCCTGAATTCCAGAAGGAAGTGGTACGTATGGGAATCCAGGAGATGAGCGGCTTCGTGTTCAGATGATACACGTGTACGACATTAACCCTCCATTCCGTTCCTGGTGTCGGCAAGCTTGCATCCAAGGCGGACAAAGGGACGGTCAGCTCCAGAGCCGTCCTTGCACCCGCGTCATACGTGGCAGTAGTAACCGAGTTCGGACTCACCTGCACCCGCTGCGGATTTTCCTTGATGAAATCCCTCCCTACGTTCCAATCCGTACTAGTAGGTTTTGAAATTGGGGTGATCGGAATCGTTACAACATAATGCGATTCACCATAGGCCGCTGTACTGACGACTAATTCGATCTTTTCCAATATGGCTTTATCCTCCGATGCAAACGTACCACCGAAGTATAGATTCGACGAATCGTAAGTCAACTTATAGGTCGGTCCGTTAGGTATGGGTTCGTTGGTATACACCGTGCGGAAATCGTCGAGCACGGCTGCGCCATTCTCATCCCACGAATTGTCAGACAGCACGCCGTCGATGACAGGTGCCGTCGAAGTACTCGGCATCACCGCCCATTTGTTCGAATACATCGTGATGGGTCCTCCCGTTGCGGTATCGGCTGACACATTGTCTCGGCTGCTCCAACCAACAGGTACAGCCAACATCAAAGCGATCATCCATATGAGCCATTTATACATTACTACACCTCCCGCAATATGTAATCGCTTTTATTACGAGTTGGAGACGTCACCTTATCCTAGCGCCGTCTCCCATACTCTTCGCACCTTATTTCTTGAAGAGGACCTCCAACTGCTGATCCAGCTTCTCCCCTGCCTCACGCAACGCGGTATTGGAATCCTTCAGACCCAATACAACGTTCTGATACGCATCGAAGAAGGCGGTATGTCCAGGCGACTGCGCTTTCACAATCGTATCCTTCGTAAGCGCGGAAGATGCATAACGGTCAGGAATAAGCGCTTTGACATTTTTGTTTTTCAACATGGGTACATCCTGGCCGAATTGGGCCATACCCGCGACCTTGTCCTTCAATATGGGCAGCATGCCTTTTCTCGCTAGATGGTTCTGGAATTCGTCCGAAGTCATGTAGGCGATCACTTCAAATGCTGCATCTTTGTGCTTACTCGTTTGCGATACATAGAAGTACGTCGGATAGGATTGCGGACCGACACCCGGCTTATCCGACAACTGTGGGTAAGTCACGACATCCCAGTTCAACGTATCCTTCAAGTTAGAAAGCGCAGAGAGCGAATATACGACAAAGTGCAAAATCATGGAGGCGCTTTGCTCCTGGAAAAACAGTTTCTGCTGTTCTTGCAAACTCCACGTTTGAGGTGTCAATCCGTTGTTAGGGATTGCGGCCACACTCGTCAGCAAGTCGAACGACTTCTTGAAAGACTCCGTCGTAAACACCGATTTCTTCGTGTCCGGATTGATGTAAGCAGCCGAGTATTGGTTCAAAATAATATTGGCGGACGGCGACATGACAAGACCTTTGTAGGATTTATCTCCCTCGGCTCGCGAAAGGTGCTTCGCCACGTCCTTCACTTGGTCCCAAGTCATCCCATCCTTCAAGTATTCGACGCCGAACTTATCGAAAAGTGTTTTATTGTAAAACAACCCTACTGTGTTCGTGAATACCGGAAGCCCGTAAATCCCATTGTTGGCAAACCCGCGCTGCTGTTCTACGGTCGACGGCTCGAGGCGGGACAAGTCGTACTTGTACTTTTTAATAAAATCCGAGATATCGTACTGGTAATTGTACGACGTCAAGGTGTCCGCCTGCCCTATAGACATGAACATGACATCGATCGTTTGCCCGGAGGCGACCACGTCTGCCAATTTGTTCGTCCCTGCCGGTAGATGCTTCACCTTAACATGGGGAAACTTCTTTTCAATCATGTTGCCGAATACATCCATGAACTGTGCATCATAATCAGCAACCTGGGAATAAAATACAAGCTCTACCGGTTCTTTCTTCTCCTCGGGCTTGCTGGCAACGGCATCGTTGTTAGTCTTGGTTCCAGCATCATCCGAACGACTAGAACCGCTTGAGCCGCTTGAACATGCGGACGTCACTAGCAAAACAGCTAATATTAAGTAAGTAATCGATTTCTTCATAGTATCAGTTCAACCCCCTGTGCAATAATTAGGTTTCATGACTCGCCATCCGTGGTGCAGTTCCGTCTATGGACAGCCCCTTGCTCAACCGATCACACAATTCGTCTTCATTCAGAAGCCCGGCCCAATAGGCCTTCAACTCGCTCTCCAACCTGCCGAATAACTGATGCGGAATGTTCAAATCGCTGTGCGTCCGTAAGGAAGACATCACTTCCCGGTACATCATGTAGCGGGACGGGCGATACACCTTCGCGTCATCCGCATGGGCCGGAAGCGTCCCCAAGCTCGGAATGCTCAGTGTCATTCGGCGAATGAAATCCTGGGCATACTCGGATGTGAGAAAATCGACAAGCAGCAGCGCTTCTTCTTTATGTAGAGATTGACGACTAACTCCGATACCCAACGAAATGACAAGTGTACGCAATTCTTCCATGTGAGGAACGGGAGAAATGTYGTATTCGAACTCTGCTTGCTTCCATCCGTTCATTGCCATGTAGCTGCTGAGCGTCATGGAAACTCTGCCCTCCAGAAACATCCGGTCAATCTCGTCATGATTCTCGGACAAATACAACGGGAATGCTTGGCGGTTATGAAGAATGCGCTTGCAGATCATCATGCTCTCCAACAGTTTGGTGCCTCGGAGATTTCTTAGATTCGCCCCATCCCATTCGAACCGCTCGCCGCTCTGCAGCAAAAACACCGGCCACCGATTTATCGACAACACATGAAAGCAAAATCCATACCGGCCTTTACCATCCGATAGCTTCTCCGCATTGCGGATCAGATCGTCCCATGTCCAGCTCCCATCCGGCTCTAGCATTCCGCATTCTCGAAAGTGCTCCCTGTTATAACAAAGGACGATAGGAGAAAAAATGAGCGGCTGCATATACAATCGACCCTGCGCACGAAATAGCTTCGTTGCCTGAGGATACAGATCCGGCTTTTCCGTTAGCTCTTCCAGCAAATCAAACCCACGGGCCTCGGTAAGATACTGAAATTGAGAGTTTTCAAGCAGTACCAGATCGCCGGAAATCGGTTCCCACTTTTGCGACTCCTTATCGGGATTTGCAGTAAAAGGAGCCAGCTCCACCGTGATCCACGGATACTGCCGATGAAACTCTTCCAGCAGCAAGTGAATACCTAAATTCCGGGACGGCATCTCGTTGCTGCTAACCAGCTTCAACTTCACCGGAGGACGTGTGGCCGCTACTCGATTGCCCACTCGTGAAACCTTCTCGATCCAGCCTTGCTGAACGAGCAGCTCCAGACCCGCCCGTATGGAATTGTTGCTCATACCGAAGCGTGCAGCCAAAGACTTCTCAGGTGGCAGATAGTCGCCCGGCACATAGTTCCCTTCAACTATTTCGCTTCGCAGCGTACTAACCAGTTGATCCAATTGTTGGTGAAATTGTTCTTTCGTCGGTCTTCTTCTCATCATTCATTCTCCATCTTCGGCTGACACCGTTTTCTTCCTATATTACCACGTGCTCATACTGTTCGCCTCCCATCTATAGAGCCGACCACAGAAATAGATTTGTGATTCTTAAACTAATTTTTTTAATGAATCACAAGACAGAATCTTCCTTATTATCTGTCAATTTCAATATAATACACGGATGTAACCGTAGTCAATTTTTAATTTTATGAATCAATGTTATATTTATTTATAATTTATGAATCACAATATTATCGCGATTGAGCATCAATGGAAGATCCGGCCTACGGCCAGGTCATTGGTGGTTGAGTTTCGTTTGGAGCGTGTGAGAGCAGCCAGAGGGGTTATGGCCGCTGTTAATATCTTGAGCTCTTGATCGGAATTGGTTTTGGGGTAGCACAAGTTTTCAAGGGCGAACGCTGACGCTTCCACTCCCTGTTGCTCTGCTGGGCCCTCAGTCCATTCCATCCAAACATGAGCGAGAAATGATGTATATTTGCATGATTTTCCCACCCCAATATCATTCTGACCTTTTCCATGGCGAAGCCCCACTGCGGGGGCGTCGGAACTAAAAAAAAGCGGAACGACTACAGTCGCTCCGCTTCATCTCTATTATTGGCACACATAATCTGCGATTCTCCGAATGTATTATTCGCAAACGATTTCTATCACTCTGGCATGGTCCAGACTGTTTGTTTCAATAACTTCCAATCGCAGTGATTTGAGATTGCTCAACTGCACTTGCAGCTGAATTATGCGTTGATAATTATTTTTCACGTGCGTAATTTCTACTTCGCCCTGGTCATTCACAGCAATTAACTTGAATTGTTTCAACGTCTCCGCTTGGGGCCGCCCCCACTGCATACGTTTCTGAAGTCCATCCAGGTGGCATAAGGTTAGTAAACGATGAAGCCCGGTGTCCAAGACGATCGAGATCCGGGAGATTGTGATCGGTTCCTCCCATTCGAGTTGCAACCAAGGTTGATTGTCGCTCGGCTTCGACATCCAGCGGTGAGTGCCTCGTTCCGTCATTTCCGGCCGCACTCCCTTCTCTCCATGCACCGAGCGAGTATGTCCATCAATAACGTTCTCGGCTCTGCCCTGATCTTGTTCCGAAGACGCTGTAATTCGAGCCTTCCTCGCCAGATTCGTTTCAAGCTTCATCCCCGGTAGAAAAGCACCTTGGCGGAGTAATTGCTGCTGCGCTTCCTTCACAATCTGCGGGTCGCGCCATGCCTGTTCCAGCGGGATCTTGTGTCTAGCCGCCGTTGCCGCGAACGTCCCGATCCCTTCGCCCAWTACGGCGCATGTCGCCATCACCCTGGTACTGGAAAAAGCAATATGGGTAGCCGATAAATTGCGGCCGGCGAACATCAAATTTGATATATTACGGCTCAACAAGGATCGAAGTGGGATGCTGTACAGATAGGGAGTATACGGTTGATGGCAAGGCTCTTCCTCCTTCGCATCAATGCCTTCGGGAGGATGCGTATCCATAGACCACCCGCCATAAGCGATGGCATCGTCGAAATCGACGGCCTCCTGAATATCGTTCTGGGTCAACACGTGCTGGCCGATGAATCTTCTGGACTCTCGTTTGCCAGGAACGAATCCAAACCAATCCAACGCCCAATTGTCCGATTCAGGATGATTCCCGCTATTCTTGATGTGATCCCATACTCCTAGCATGATGGACAGCAGCTCATCACGAATATGCTCGTTATCTTTGATGGTGTCTAGCGTTCCACCGAATTCCACCCACCAATATCCGAATTCCYAGGCGAGATGATCCCTGAATTTCAAGTCCTCTTCCGTGAACTTACGTGCCCATATAGGGGCGACAAAAGGTATCGGCCGTCCCATGTCTCTTGATGTGAACAGGAGAGACGAACCAAGACGATAAGCATCCCTGTTCAGATTCGCACCCGACTCGTTATATTCACCAGCTGCCTCGCGACCGGTTGTATACACAGCTCCCGCTTCATAGCCCAGTCGACCGTCCCCCGTACAATCCAGGAACATATCCGCATGAATGACGAAATGATCTTCCGTACTTTCTCTTACGGCATAGACGGATCGAATACGGGAACCATCCATATCCACTCCGACTACCGATGTGCTCAACATTAAGGTAAGATTCGGTTCGGCACGGCATTTCTCATACAAGATTAAGTCCAGCATACTCGCGCTGCGCTGTGGATTTCTTACCGAACATTCCAACATAATCTCTTCGATGATTCCACTTTCTCTTCGTTCCGTTTCCAGTTCCTTCCCGATTGCCGAGGCACCCGATACATTCATACGAATCTCGGACGACGCATTCCCACCTAGAACAGGACGATCTTGACATAGGATGACTTGAGCTCCGTTGCGAGCTGCAGCAATTGCAGCCGTTACCCCTGTGAGGCCTCCACCTGAAATTAGGATTTGCGTACCGCATGTTGTCGTTTCGTGCTYTCCCATGATCTCTTGACTCCTTTGCAGACTGTAGGATATCTTTAATTACATAATAACGCCTCCCATAGTTAGCTGTGAATTCATGAAATTTCTTTTCCATATCCAAAATTTACAGAAGTAAGGTGCTGCGGTGTGGAAATAACAGAATGGGTACCCGAGATCGCAACGCATGCCTATTGGGTAAAAAAAGAGAAGTTCCAGTACGAAACCGACACTTATTTGACATGGGTTCTCTTTGCCGTAGAAGAGGGGCGATTCGAGTATCAAATTGGGAGCGATCACGGAGAAGCTGAGTTCGGGGACGTCGTTGTATGCCCGCCCGATGTTGCCTTTTATCGCAATACATTGACTCCTTTAACCTTTCACGCGATTACATTTACGTTCCCGACTAATGAAGTTCACTCTCCCCCTCTGTTCGATCGTAAAATACGACTCTCGCATATTCKGCGTCTGTCCGAGAACTATAATCAGTTGAAACTAGCCGATCAAGCGCTGAGCTATAGCTGGGGCAATCAAATACGGAAGCAGCATTATTTCTTGGATTTATGGTTGATGATTGTGAATCAGTGTCAACATCACCTGGATGTAAATCCCTCCACGGATTGTGACGAGTTGATTCGTGCGATTACCCTTTATTTGACCAATCACGCCCACGAGTCGATCGAAATCCAGAATGTCGCACATCTCTTTGGATTAACGCCTATCGCTCTGATCCGAAGGTTCAAGAACACGCATCATATGAACCCTCTGCAATTCTTAACGTCGCTTCGAGTCAAAAAAGCCGGCACTTTGTTACTGCAGACCGATTTGAAGCTGGACGTGATCGCAGAGCATTGCGGGTATGAGAATGGCTTCTATCTCAGCCGAGTATTCAGCAAGTTCATGGGAATGAGCCCGTCCGCCTTTCGCAAACAAAACCGGTTCTAATCGCAAAGAAAGCCGACAAATTTGCGAATACATGTACATGGGACAAAGTCTCCCAAGTACAGCTGATAGGCAAATTTATCGGGTTTTTAGGCTGTCGATTCGTTGTGGACACAGACTCAAACAAGATGTTTGAGCTTAGAGGGGTCCTTTTTCACTTGGAACTTTCTTATCGCGCAGCAGTTGTCGACACACGAGGTGTCAAGTTCCAGTTACCAGTCCTTTGCGGATTCCCAGGATCGTCGGCTAGCAGTTGCTCATAGTTTCCAATCACCTTCCGGAAAGCTTGCACATACTCATCGAGAATCTTCGTGTCGTTATGCTTGTAC
>NZ_JBFUIX010000088.1:0-25554 GCF_056401635.1 Paenibacillus sp. P4_E11
GGATAGGGTGTTGAAGGTGCCGATGGAGCTTGGTTACAAGGAAAAGCTACTGACGCGGGATCAACTCAATCSGCACCCGCATCCGTTTCCATAAAGGGGGAACCACGTTGAGTCTGAAGGCATTCCTGCACCAGCTGCATTATGAACCGGACAAGGTCAAACCCCCGGACTGGGAGGCGGATTGGGATGATGCGCCGCTTCCCTATAAGCTGTATCGCGGCTTGCCGACTATCCGGTTGTCTGCGGAAGTACCGCTGACGCTGGAAGGCGGGGGTGCTCCAGTGCATCCGGATCTTCACACAATCGGCCACTTTCTCTGGTATGTATACGGGCTTGCCCAAGTGAGCCAGACTGTTCATCCTCTGGATCCATCGGAAGGAGAGGGGGATTGGCTACGGCAGATTTACCGCCGCTTCATTCCTTCCGGGGGAGGGTTATATCCGAACGAGCTGTATATGTACCTTAAGCTGGAGGATGCACCTGTAGGCATATACCACTATGATGTGGCGCACCACCGCTTAATTATGTTGCGTGAAGGGAATATGGATTCCTATCTTAGCCAAGCTCTAGGGAATCGCTATGAGGTGTCGGTTTGTTTTGGAGTAGCTTTTGTATCGACTTTTTTCTGGAAAAACYTCTTCAAATACAATAACTTTTCCTATCGCCTGCAGGGACTGGATGCTGGGGTGCTAATCGGGCAACTGCTTGAGATGGCCAAACGGTTCGGGTACACTTCCAGCGTGTATGTTCAGTTTCTTGATCGTGCTGTCAATCATCTGCTTGGGTTAAAGCAACAGGAAGAGAGTGTATATGCGGTAATTCCGCTCATGGCTGAGCCTGCGAACCCATTGTTTGCCTGTTCGACTGAAGAGAATGGCATTATTACAGCGTCTGAATTGTGCTTGGAGCTGCCAGAGCTACAGCATGACCACTACGTTCATTCGTTGGTGATCAAGCCGTATCCGACGTTAATCCAGATGAATGAAGCGTCCATGCAGGAGGATAGTGGGAAGTTTCAGCAGATCGGAATGAAGCACGATGGTACCGGGGAGGAAGCTATATTCACCTTACCTAGCACGGATAGGTTGTCGTATGATTTGGCAGTCATATCCCGGAAACGGTATTCGCCTGAAGCAGATTATGTCCTACATGAAGTTCAACTAACGCAGCTGGCGGCTCTCTTACAAGAGGCGACAACGTCATTCGTGTATCACAATGATATAGATGGGGAGCAATCGCTAGAGAAATGTAAGCCTCGTGTCGACCTATATGGTTGTTTCTATGGCATTGAAGACATTCCGGATGGCGCCTATCGTTATGACGGCGAAGCTCATGAATTACGCCAGGTGCGTCCAGGAGATCATCGGTCTTGGCTGCAGCATGGTATGTCTCTGGACAACATTAATTTGTTCCAAGTACCGCTATGCTTCCACGTAGTAGGAGACAGGGACAATCTTCACTCGCAGCTTGGCTATCGGGGCCACCGGATTCAGCAGATGGAAGCCGGGATGCTCGTCCAACGGTTGCTGTTGGCTGCTTCTGCGCTCGGATTGGGGGGGCGTCCGCTTCTCGGATTCGATGCGAACGTGAGTGATGATATATACAAGCTGGCTCCTCAAGGAATGACGAGCTTGATCCAAATTCCAGTTGGTTCTTATCGCGGACGTCCCCGGTTGGAGGGCAGCTTCGGTCGCTAAATGCCAAGGATAAACGCACGGCGTCCTTTGACGCCGTGCGTTTACCGAGACGATGAACAATCAGCGAAGATAATCATTCTGAATCGCCAAAAAATCCTCGGAGCCGATAACCGATCCGGGGATTTTTTGTATTTAGTTATTTCGCTTGCACACCCTTTAAACTCTCTTCGAACATATCTATGATCGCTAAGAATCGTTCGGCTTCTCGGAACACATGATCGGCAAGTAATGGATGAATGATGCTTTTGATCCGACATGCATCAATCAAGTCCTTGGCTGTCTTCTTGAAGTCCCGTAATGCTTTCACCGACACCCGATTTTCATCTAGAAATTGATCAAGCAGCGGGACTGTTTGGGATTGGGGACGCATGGATTCCAAGTCTCTGGCTTGAAACAATAGAGTATCGAAATCTTGGCTGAAATGTCGCGCCTGGTCAACTAACTGCCTTTCAGACGGGTCAAGCAAATGCCCGATGAATTTGGCATGGTCGGCCATAATTCTTAAGAAGAATACATTCTCGTCAATGATGGCGTCTGCTAATGGCTCCAACTTGCCGGCATTCAGTTCCTCCAACCGATTGCGGAAATAGTTCGCTTCCCGACTTGTATGGTCGATCAGTAAGGGGAAATTGTTTGCGCCTGGCATTTGACAAGTTAGAACAAGCCCGAGCACTTTACGCTTAAACACCCAGATGTGCGAAGCCGCATTGTGAACTTCGGCATTAAACCGTCTGATTTGCTCAGGATCTGCCTCGACCGTGAATGCATGCGATTTCCTCTCGATCTCCTCAAACAAACCATAAAATTGATTGGCTTCAGTAATTAATTGGGTATCTTCACACCGGAAGCCTAATTTGAGAAAAAGCGAATGCTCCTTCATAATACGTGACCAAAACCGGATCTCATCCAACGATCGAGCGACGAACATACTGGTCATTGAGAAATGCCACCTCCGTGTCATAGGTTCCCAAACAGTAATACATATTCATGTAGGACGCCGCGTATGTAACTATTTCTTCTGTTGGTGTTCAGCCCAAGCGATTTAATAAAATTTTAATAGGCAGTTCACAGGAGTTTTATTATTTCCCCCTATGATAGGCTTGTAACACCAAATCATAAGCGGAAATAGGAGGAAGAGTATGAAAAAGAAATGGTTTGTTCTAGGAAGTGCAATCGGGATCAGCAGCGTAGTCATGGTTGCAACCGGAATTAGTGCCTTGGCCAGTAACTCTGGCTACGATGCGTACAAATCCGCGCTCAAAAACACGAAAACCGCGCAAAGTGTATCCGTTCAAGCAGCGGGCTCCCTGCAGGATAACGGAGCTGTGCTCGCTCAGGCCAATGGCAGCTTCAAAGTAAGCTTGAATAATGAAACCGCAAGCGGCAGCGCAGAAGTGATCGCGAATGGTGCACAGCAATCGATGAACTTCTATAAGCAAGCGAGCGGAACGGTTGTGAAGTCAAGCGCCAGCGATGTCTACTTCGTGACACAGGAGAACAAGCAGAAACACACCAAGGCCAATACGCAGAATGAGTATGACATGTCACAGCAAGCAGAGACTGTTATCGATGCCTTGATCGGGAATTTGAAAAATTATGTCTCCGTCAATGCACTTAGCGATGGCTCCAAGGACATTACGGTCCAACTGGACAATGCCCAAATCCCAACGGTCATTAATGCGATCGCTCCAATCGCCATTAAACACGCAACCAAGGGTGAGAACGATAGAGAGCAGGAAGACCAGAACGGAGATCAACAGCAAGAGATTCCGTTCAACAAGGACATATTGAAGAACGCGGCTCCTCAGCTATCTCAGGATATCAAGATCGAGAAGGTTGCTGTGAAGGCCCATATTAATGCAGCCAACTACATTGAACACCAAGAGGCAGATATTACGGTATCGGGCAAGGACGATCAAGGTGCGGCGCATCAGGTTACACTGCACGTTCAAGCCGATCTGTCGAACTTCAACAACGTTGCTCCGGACACGATCGATCTCACAGGTAAAACCGTTCAGACACTCAAGCATGGACATGAAGGAAGATTCAAGGATTAACAGTACGATTTGATTAGCAGGATGATGAAGGATTTGGGTATGGGTTGGCAGTGATGAGCTTGTGTGTAAGTTCATCACTGCCCGACCTGTCCACTCGGAGGGAAAATAAATGAACAACCCCATATTGGAGACGCGTCACCTCACGAAACTGTATGGCAATCAGAGGGGAATTCGCGACATTAGCATGGAGCTTCATGCTGGCGACGTATACGGATTGTTAGGGCCCAATGGTGCGGGCAAGACGACTTTTCTGAAGCTCATAACGGGTCTGACCCGCGCAGACCAAGGAACAATAAGCTTATTCGGAGCCAACCTCGTGGATCATTTCGAGCTAGGCATGCGTCAAGTAGGCTGCATGATCGAGTCGGCCGATTTCCATGATTTCCTCAATGCTTGGCAGTATCTGCAGTTTGTGGCCCGCTTCTACCCGGATGTGACGCATTCACGCATGGAGGAAGTGTTGGAATATGTCGGGCTTCATCAGGTGCGCAAAGAGCGGATCAAGCAGTATTCCACAGGTATGAAGCAGAAGCTGGCTTTAGCTGCGTCTATATTGCCACATCCATTGTTCGTCATTCTCGATGAACCGACGAACGGTTTGGATATTGAAGGGACGGTTATGTTCCGGCGACTCATTCAGCAGCTATCAGAGGAACAAGGCACGACCTTCCTCATTTCCAGCCACATGATTCATGAACTGGAGCAGTTGTGCAACCGAGTAGGCATAGTAGTCGAAGGAACTTTACGAATCGAAGGCAACGTATCGGAGCTGCTGCAGAACAAGCAATCGCTGGAGCAATTTTATATTGAGGAGCTGCAGGCTGCGAGGGAGGAACACCATCGTGCAAACATTTAAGGCAGGGTTGATGAACGAAATTTGGTTAATGCTATATCGCAAAAAAGTCGTGATGTTCTTCATCGTATCGGCACTGCTTCCTATTCTACTGGCCGTATCGTTGCAAGCGTTAAAGCCATACTTGGGTCTTGTCGCGGTCAGCGGTTTCTTCCCGTTGCAAATRCTTGATCTGTATGCAGCCTTCTGGATTCCACTGTTCATCATAACGGTAACCGCTGACTTGTTTCCGAACGAAATTGCTTCTCGTACATTGAAGCTGTCTTTGCTGCGTCCGAATACACGGCTCCAAGTGTTCCTAACGAAAGTAGCTGCGCTCGGAGTGGGTGTCGGGGTTCTGCTGCTCATTCTAGGCATCGTTACTTTCGTGTGCTACTTATTCGCGGGTTCACCCTCATCCATGACGGAGTTCGCTCATATAGTGCTGGCTTTCGCGGCTTCATTCGTCGCGATGTTGGCTTTGTCGGCGCTGTTCGTGTTTGTTTCACAATTTTTCAAAAGCGCGAACGGATTTGTGGTGTTTTCTATCATTTTGTTCGGAGCTGCTAAGATTTCACCATTTTTCATCCGATCGATCTCGGCTTTCTCACCTTTTTCCTACACAGATTGGCACGTCTTATGGTTGAGCAGCACCGTCTCCGCCAGTAGACTGATGACCTCCTCTCTATTCCTGGCATCTAGCTGCATCTTGTTCTTTGCCCTCGGTTACTATATATTTGATCGAAAAGAAGTATAGGGGCTGTTGGTATGTCAATTCGGCTCAAACTCTTGCTGTCATACGCTGCCATGCTTGTGATTCCGCTCGTGCTGATGATGGTTACGGTTATGTTGCTCTTTACGGTGTTTCGGGGTGACTTTCAAACGATCCGCGATACGTATGGTTCTGATGTCGACCACCGTTTTTACGAAAATCAAAGCGCTGAACGGTTGTTGAAAGAAATGAAGCGTACCTCGGCGAACAATCCGACGCTGTTGTCGGACAGCACCTATCTTGCTGATCTTGACCTGGAGCTGCAGCGGGTGCAATCCAGCCTTATTATTCGCAAGGGGAATTCGATGGCATACATCTCCCCCTCTATACAGTCCAAGGAATTGTTGGATCAGCTTCCGGTCTACGAGTATCCAGGCCATTCGAACAAAGAAGAACCTGTCAAATACGACAATAAGCTGTACGAAACGTATCATTTCGACTTTACGTACCCGGATCATGAACCGGGCAGTGTAATTGTCATCACGAGCGTCAACCCAATTGTGAATTTCGCACAAAAGTTTTTCCCGCTGCTGTTCGGTGCGCTCCTTATCATCTTAGTTATGACCCATTCCTTGCTTACCTATTTCGTCTCGCGAAGCATCATTAAGCCGCTGCACAAATTAAAGCATGCCATGACGCAATTGAAGGCTGGCGATCTGGACTATCAAGTCGAGATTACGAGCAAGGATGAGATTGGGCAATTAAGCGTGGCATTCGAGGAAATGCGCAAGCAGCTCCAGCTCTCGATCCAATCCCAACTGCAATATGAAGAAAACCGCAAAGAATTAATATCGAATATTTCCCACGACTTACGAACACCGCTGACCGCGATCCAAGGGTATGTGGACGGCCTGGGTGACGGGATCGCCGATACGCCTGACAAGCGGGAGCGTTACTTGGCTATTATTTCTTCCAAGACGGAAGAGATGGATCAACTGATCGATGAATTGTTTCTGTATTCCAGACTGGATTTGAAGAAGCTGCCGTTCAACTTCGAGATTGTGGAGATGCAGCCGTTCTTGTTGGATTGGGCGGACGAACTGATCTTCGATCTTGGCAAGAAAGGCGTCCAGTTCACATCGAATATTACGCTGGCCCCGGAGACGAAAGTGTCAATCGATCGCGATAAATGCCGACGCGTGTTCTCCAACATCGTGGACAATTGCTTGAAATATATGAATAAACCAGACAAAATGGTTCACCTTCACGCTTATGAGGCCGAGCAGCAAGTGATGATCCAGCTGTCTGATAATGGGCAGGGTATTGAGGAAGAGGCGTTGCCGCATATTTTTGAACGGTTTTACCGAGCTGAACATTCGAGAAACAGTCACACCGGTGGAAGCGGTCTGGGACTCGCGATAGCGAAGCAAATTATGGACGGACACGGCGGCTCGATTCAGGCAAGCAGTACGAAAGGGGAAGGGACTTGTATCACAATAACGTTCCCACTAAGAACGCACAAAGCTGGTGACAACGAATGAAACGCATCCTAATCGTAGAAGATGAGATGGTGATTGCAGAATTGGAGCGGGATTACTTGCAGGTGGACGGGTATCAGGTTGACATTGCCGTTGATGGAGAACAAGGACTCCAGCTAGGGTTGAATGGCGATTATGATCTGATCGTACTGGATCTGATGCTCCCGCTGCTCAGCGGATTCGAGGTATGCAGACGGATTCGCGAGAAGCGCAATATTCCGATTCTCATGGTGACGGCCAAGAAGGAAGACATCGATATGATCCGCGGACTGGGGCTGGGTGCGGATGACTACATCACCAAACCGTTCAAGCCTGTCGAGCTGGTGGCACGAGTGAAAGCGCATTTGGCCCGGTACGAGCGGCTGCTCGGGGCCAGAGAGTCCAGGGATGAAGTACGGGTTAGAGGCATGTACATCGACCACGCCGCGCGAAGGGTGTATTTGCACGACCGGGAAGTGATCGTGACGACCAAGGAATTCGACCTGCTCTACTTCCTCGCCCAACATCCGAACCATGTATTCAGTAAGGATCAGCTATTCGAGCGAGTGTGGGGCATGGATTCGCTAGGCGATTCGCAGACGGTAACGGTGCATATCCGCAAGCTGAGGGAGAAGATCGAGATCGATTCTTCGAATGCGCAATATATCGAGACGGTCTGGGGAGCGGGCTACCGGTTTCGGTTGTAGCCCTGCTATGCGATGCTGTCGATTAACTGTTAATAGAAGCAAAACCGGCCGTTCCAAGTGAAAAAGGACCCCTTTAGCTCAAACATCTTGTTTGAACCTCCCTGATTGTATAAGRGATTTTGCGGTATGGAGGTTCAAGCCAAAACTCGCTGGGGTCCTCTTTTTCACTTTCCACTCCTCTTGTCCACAGTTATTCGACAGCCTCTATGCGTTAGCTAATTGAATCCAGTCTGCTATCACCTGTGGAGAGTTGCTCCTCAGGTTTTTTGGCGATTCAGGATGTTAGTTTCAAATTACCGAATCTGATTTCAAGATATTGGATGTGCTGTGATTAAGTAGGATCGTTATGGGGCCGGTATAAGAAAATTCCACTCAGAAAAACCGGACGCGGAGCGTACGGACAAAGGAAACTCCTTGAAGGAAAGCAGAACAAAAAGGGAGTGAGCAGGAGAGTGGAGAAGCGAAGCGTCCGCCTTTGAAACCGATTCCTAACCACTACAACATTTCAATCAGAGGAATCGATTTCAACAGCGGGTGGAACCTCCTGTTCACTCCCTCCCCAAGCGCCAAACTGAACACAACCACCAAGGACCCGGCCACTGGCCGGGTTATTCTTACGTTTTCGCTAATTGTTATTAAGCGCTCGAATAAAAAAAGTAGGCAATAACAAAAAAAGCAGGTTCCCTCAAATGGAAATCGTGTGGCTTCCCAAAAAGTGAAGATGGGCTTTCCGAGCCGCATCTGTTACTTTCAAAGTGTCGGCGAATCCACCACATTCGCAAAGGATCACAACCTACTAGGGTAAGGAGGAAGCCTATGGAATCGTCAGTCGGGACGCAAGCTGGGGCATCAACAGCTGTGACCGCCTCAGTGGGACCGCGCAGAACAACCCCGTCATGGCGGAAGCGATGGAGCAGGGATAAATATTTATATTTGCTGCTCCTGCCGGTCGCCATTTATTTTTTACTATTCAAATACGGACCGCTGTTTGGCGAGATCATCGCCTTCAAGAACTACCGGCTAATGGAAGGGATCTGGGGGAGCCCTTGGGTCGGCCTGGATCAATTCCGCAAGCTGTTCACGAGCCGGGACTTCCTGGAGATCTTAAGGAACACACTGCTGCTGAACGTGTACGGACTCGTCTTCGCGTTTCCCGTGCCAATCATACTGGCGCTAATGCTCAATGAGATTCGATCGGAATGGTACAAGCGCGTGCTGCAAAATTTCCTCTATATTCCGCACTTCATGTCGTGGATCGTGCTCGGCAGCATTGTTATCGCGATCTTGTCGCCCAGCACGGGAGTGGTGAACGCCGTCCTGAAGCTGATCGGGCTGGAGCCGATCTACTTCATGGCCAGCACCTTCTGGTGGCCGATCTCTTTTGTCGGATCGAGCATTTGGCGGGAGGCCGGCTTCGGCACGATCCTGTATCTGGCGGCGATGGCGTCCGTGAATCCGAATCTGTACGAGGCGGCCGCGATCGACGGAGCGGGTAAATGGCGGCAAATGTGGCATGTGACGCTGCCGGGCATCCGCAGCACGGTCGCCATCCTGCTCGTTCTTCAGATGGGGCGGATGATGGACGTCGGGTTCGAGCACATTTATGCGCTGCAAAATTCAGCAGTAGGAAGCGTGTCCGAAGTTATCAGCACCTATGTGTACAAACGCGGGATCGTCGGCTTGCAATACAGCTACACGACGGCGCTCGGATTGTTTCAATCGATCGTCTCGCTGCTGCTGGTTATATCGGTCAACCGCCTGATCCGGGCTATGGGCGAGAGGGGGTTGTGGTAAGATGATGCATTCGTCCAGATGGTTCCGCTGGTTGAACGCAGTCCTGCTGGCGATCTACGCTTGCGCGACCTTGTTCCCGTTCATCAATATTCTTGCCGTCTCCTTAAGCAGCAGCCGGGCGATCAACGCGGGCGAAGTGGCGCTGTGGCCCATTGATTTCACTTGGGATGCCTACAGCAACCTCATGGCGGACGGGCAACTGCTCGTGGCGATGAAGAATACGGTGATGATTACCGTAATCGGCACTCTCTTAAATATGCTGTTCACCGTTATAGCCGCTTACCCGTTATCCAAGCGACGCTTGAAGGGAAGGAACACCATGCTGATGCTCGTTCTATTCACGATGCTCTTCGGCGGAGGGCTCATTCCGAACTTTTTGTTAATCAGCTCGCTTGGCTTAATCAACTCGTATTGGGGACTTTGGTTGCCTGCGCTCATTAGCGCTTACAATATGTTCGTCCTGAAATCGTTCTTCGAGGGATTGCCGGAAGAATTAGAGGAATCCGCCTCCATCGACGGGGCTAAGGACCTGACGATTTTGTGGAAGATCGTTCTTCCGTTATCACTCCCCGTCGTAGCAGCCTTGACTTTATTTTATGCCGTCGGCTGGTGGAACTCTTACTTCAATGTGCTGATCTACATCAAGAGCACCAACAAGCTGTCTCTGACGGTGAAGCTCTACCAGATGCTGCAGAACATTGGATCAGATCTGCTCAGCACGACGAATGGCGAAGGGGTATTACAGACGACCATTACGCCAGAGGGGATACGAGCAGCAGCGATCATGATCGCGATCATCCCGATTTTGTGCGTATATCCATTCTTGCAGAAGCACTTTGTAAAAGGGGTCCTGATGGGTTCGGTCAAAGGTTAAGTCATAAAGGCCTTGCAGCCTTGTGATAGATTAAGTTATTTTGAATATAAGAGGAGGAGTCACATGAAGACGAAAGCAGCCAAATGGGGCACCCCGGTGCTAGCGATTTGCCTGACAGCGGCAATTGCGCTTTCCGGGTGCTCGAAGAACGGGGATTCGCCTGCGGCAAGTACGAGCCCGACCAACGGCAAGCAGGAGGACAAGTACGACAAACTGCCGAAGGACGTCAGCATCTCGATGTTTGATAGGGGGCAAGTATCCAGCGATGAGGGAACTTATGAAGAGAACCGATGGGTGAAGTGGATTCGCGAGCAGTCGGGCATTAACCTGAAGGTTGTTCCTGTCCCTCGCAGTCAGGCTCAGGACAAGTTGAACGTCTTGATTGCCTCGTCTCAAGCGCCTGATCTTATCTGGGAATTCGACCGCAACTATATCGGGAACCTAGTCACGCAGGGCGTGATCCAGCCGATTGACGAGTACATTGACAAATATAGTACGGTCTTCAAAAAATATTTGCAGGAAAATCCGGACTTGAAGCCGTATATAACTTTTGATGGAAAAATTTACGCTATGACCACGAGACGTACGATCAGTACCGTAGCGAACCACGGCATGTGGATTCGGCAAGACTGGCTCGATAAGTTGGGGTTGAAAGCGCCTACAACGATGGATGAATTCATAGCAGTCGCCCAGGCGTTCAAGGACAAAGACCCGGATGGCAACGGAAAGGCGGACACGGTACCGATTATCGGCTACACTACAGGCGATCTCTATAACGCGATGCATGGCACGACTTGGGTCGACTGGTATCTGGAGAACGGCAAGATGAAATATGGCCCGACGCTGGACCGTTACGGTGATGCGCTCGCGACAGAGAAGAAGATTTACGACTTGGGTCTGGCGGACAAAGAATATTTTACGGATAAGGACAACTCCCGGGCGAAGCAGCTATGGTCGACGGGGAAGGCTGGCATCTGCATGTGCCAGTGGGGTGGCACGACGACGACCATGAACCGGGACTTACTGCAGAACGACCCGAAAGCCTTGCCGGTGCCGCTCGAACCGGTCTCCACCAAATACGGCAAATACGGCTTATACCAAGAAACGCCGGCGTTCATCTATGTGACGTTCAACAAAAATATGAAAAATCCGAAGGCGGCCATGCAATATCTCGATTGGATGATGGAGAAAGGCTGGTTCACGCTCACTAACGGCACGGAAGGCACGCATTACAAGCTCGTGAACGGGATTCCGCAAAAATTGGATGCGGACAAGGTGAAGAAGGAAGTGGCGTACGCCTCTGAATATGCGGTGCTTAAGCCGATGCAGGAGAAGCCGGAAGATCTGCTGGTCAAAGCGGCGCAAGACCCACTGTCCCAACAACTGGCCAAGCTGGAATCCGATTCGCTTAAGGTGGCGACCAAGAACAAATTCCGGCGCGACATCCCTTATCAGCCTAACATTATAGAGATCAACGAGCTGAAAGCTTCGTTCCAGAAGACGGTCGATACAATTCGTGCGAAGACCGTAACACAGGGGAACTATTCGGCGGAGAAGGCGCTGGAGGACATCCGGGCGGAATGGAAGCGTCTGGGCGGCGATAAGGCCGAGCAGCAGGCTCAGGATTGGTACGAGAAGAACAAGGCGAGCTTTAAATAAACGACAGCGAAACGGGGGAACAGGACATGAGCTTCTTTCAATACCGCTCTACGAAAAAGACGGTTTTGGTGCTGCTCCTGATCCTGTTCTTTGTTGTGTCCATGATCTCGTTTCTATCGTATTGGGTCGCGACGAACCGGTTGAAGTACGAGTCAGTGAACACCCATATGGCGCTGCTCAGCCAGATCGATCACAAGATGGAGCTTATGCTGCAGACGATTGATAAAGAAACGATTCAGATGCTCGAGAACGACGATGTCAAAAAGTTTTTCGATTATGAGATGACGGAAGAGGAAGGAAGGGACAATGCCTATCGGCTGAGCAGATATTTCACCCGGATCGTGAACTCGGGCGAATACGTCTATTCGCTCGATATGTACTCGTATGTGCGCAAACAGCTCTTCTCGGGGAACGCGCTGAAAGACGAACAAACCCCTGATGACTACGACTGGATCCGGCAGTTCGAGAAGTTTGACGGCTATTCCACCTGGTTACCGACCCGGAAGCTGCAGCTCATCTCCTCGAACTTTCCGATCTACCGCAATGTCGTGACGCTGGTCCGCACGTATCCGCTGGTTCATTCCCCCGGTTACCGGCGAGGAGCGGTCGCGATCAACCTCAAGGAAGAATCGCTGTACCATCTGCTGACCGACGCCAACAACCGAAGCCTGGGTGACACGTTCATGCTGGATTCCAACGGACTTGTCGTGTCAAGCGCGGACAAGAACAAGCTGGGCTTGGATATGAGCGGATCTGAGGTTATGGCGAATGTGCTGAGTGAGGCGAAGGAAGGGAATTATCGTACGACGGTCGGTGGTGAAGCCAGCTCTGTCTTTTATGTAACTTCGGCCTACACGGGATGGAAAATCGTCAATATTGTCCCTGAAATCCAATTGAACAAGCCGCTCATTAAGGTTCGAAACGCCTTGACCATCATCGCTGTCATTCTGTTCGTGGCTGCCGGTATATTAGCTGTTCTCGTTGGTCTCTGGACGTTCAATCCGCTCAACCAGTTTATCGCCAATCTGTCCAAGAAGCTGAAGACGCACCCGATGTACGCCGGGGCGGAATGGAAGAACGGCAATGAGTTTGTCAATTTCGAGAATATGGTACAGCACATATTATCGGATAGCGAGCAGCTCCAGCAGCAGATCAAGGAAAGTAAGCCGATCATGAAATGGCGGCTCTTAATGGAAATCTTAACGAATTATCCAGCGCATAACCGGAATATCGGGCAGTACATGGAGCTGGTCGGAGTACAGCTGCACTCGAGCTACTATATTGTCATGAGTGCCGAATTCGACCGGAAGACAGAAATCGTATCCAGTCGGGACTTGCACCTATATGCTTATGCGCTGTGCAACGTGGCGGAAGAGCTGATCAATGCGGAGAGCAAGGGTGCGGCGATTGAATGGGAAGACGGCCAATGCGCGATCATTCTCAGCTTCGACGACGAGGACGTTGGGAAGCACGCGCTTCGTGCGGCTGCTGTAGCCGATATGCTGAAAAACTATGTGCAGGAACATTTCAAGCAGACCGTTACGATCGGCATCGGCACCGAGGTTCGCGACATGCGTGACATCCATATCTCCCATAAGCAGTCGCTGGAGGCGCTGAAGTATAAGCTCATCTTGGGTAACAACACCATTATCGCCGCAGATGAGCTGCAAATGTACAATGCTGGAAGTGCCGGGCAGTCCAACCGCTTGTTCGCCTTCACCGACAGCATGATTGATTCCATCAAGGTTCTGGACGAAGAGAAGCTGCAGCACCAAGTGCGCAGCTGGTTCGATTCGCTTGCTTCCTCCAATGTGCCGCCTGACCTGATCAAGCAGCTCATCCTGCAGTTGCTGATGAAAGGGGCCGTAGTGGCGGGCGAGATCGGCGTGACGCAGGAGGAACTGGTACCCGCGCAGCATGTTCATGAAGCGCTCGAGCAATATGACAGCCTGGAGCAAATCCGCGATCATGTGGCCGGCATCCTGACCGGCTTTATCCATGGAATACGCAACCGCCGGAACAATCGGGAGAAGAATGGCGCGGTCGAAAAAATCATGCAGTTCATTCAGATCAACTATATGCACGGTGATTTGTCCCTGAACTATCTGGCTGACGAGTTCCATATGAGCGTTTCCCATCTGAGCAAAATATTCAAGGACTACACCGGCGGTAATTTTATCGATTATTTGATGGAAATCCGCATCGAGAAATCGAAAGAACTATTGTCCGGCAGCAACGAGAAGGTTCGGGACATTGCCGAATCGGTAGGGTATACGAATGTAAACAGCTTTACCCGGATTTTCAAAAAAATTACCGGCCTGACCCCAAGCGAATACCGTGATCGGGAATGGGCGAAGCGGGGAGAAGAGCTATGATCAATCCGAATAAATGGGTTCCACATTTTCTGAAGACGTTGAACGCGATGCACAAGGACTATAACCCGAATTTGCGCTTGCTGCGCAGACCTTTCAAGAGCCCCGGTTATCATACGGCGATCAAGGAGGCCGACTTTGTCCATCCTACCCGGGAAGCGCTCCTGTATGCGGTCGCCTGTTTGGACAGCGGGGAGGCCGAATATCGCGAACGGGCCTTTCACGTGATCGAGAAGATCGTTTCCTTGCAGGACACCGATCGATCGTCCCCTACGTTCGGCATCTGGTCGTGGTTCTATGAAGAGCCGCTCGAGGCCATGTCGCCCCCGGACTGGAATTGGGCCGATTTCTGCGGGAAGCAACTGCTGCTCGCTGTTATCCGCCATGGAGCCCTGTTTCCTGCGCCGCTGCTGGAGCAGACGAAGCAAGCGATCTTTAACAGCTGCGATGCGATTATCAAACGGAACGTTGGGCCGGAATATACCAATATTGCGATTATGGGAGCTTTCGTTACTTTGATCGCAGGCGAGAGATTGGGCGTGGAACGATACCAGGACTATGGTTTCGAGCGTCTGAAGCGGTTCTACGGTTATACCAAGGAGCAGGGGACGTTCAACGAGTACAACAGTCCGACTTATGCCGTCGTTGCCATAGAAGAGCTGTCGAGCATCGCGACGGAAACGAATCATGCGGAGGCGCGTACGATGGTGACCGAGTTGTTGGACATCGCCTGGAAGATGGTCGCGTCCCATTTCCATCCCTATCAGAAGCAATGGTCGGGGCCGCACAGCCGCTCCTACGATACTTTGCTGCCGCCTGAGAAACTTTCTTTCTTGCAGATGGCCTGCGACGGTGAAGTGGAATTTGTGCCTGCAAGCGAATTTAAGTACGGCATCACATGGTACGGCAATCATATCGAGTGCCCGCAGATTTACTATACGTATTTTACCGGGGACCCCGATCGGGAGCTGCAGCAAGTAGTATCGAAAGCGAAGGCAGGAGCACAGGAAAGACGGGCGAGTACGTATATGAACAGCCATTTGTCCTTGGGCACGTTCAGCTCCAACATTATGTGGAACCAGTGTCGCAATTTATTGGCTTACTTGGCGAATGGTGCTGAGACCACATATGTCCAATTGCGCGTCCTACACGATGGTTACGATTACTCATCGGCTGTGTTTACAAGCGTGCAGAAGCAGGGGGTCGTGCTGTTCGGACTTACGTTCGCGACGGACGGAGGAGACACGCATCCGAGCCTGGACAAGGTTAAGGGGAACATCTCGGCAACCGACTTGCGAATTCGCTTCGAGATCGGCGGCAGCCAGGACAGGATCAGCTTGGAGAAGCAGGGTAGCAGAGCAATTCAATTGCGAATTGCCGGGATTCCATTGAAGCTTGAAACGATGCACGGCATATTCGATCAAAAGCACCACTTCGAGTGGGAAATATCGCGGGATGAGACGAAAACGTACTTGGATCTGGTGCTGCACACCGGGAATGCCCGAACTTTCGATTTTCATCAAATTCCGCAGGCCTGCTTCGCAGTTGCATTTGTGGTTGGTGGTAACGATTATGCGCTGGAAACAGAGCTGGATATACATCGCGAATGGATTACCAGCAAAGTTCGTGCCGGGGATGGGGAGGAGTTGGCGCTTGTCGTCCCGACTAAGCCGGATGCGCTGGAAGCTCTGCTGAACTTTCAGCCTAAGCCTCTATAAGTCATGAGAATACCGTATGAAGTCATTAACTCCCCTGTTCCCCAAATATCTCCCTTAGTATAATCAAGTCAAGTTGAAATTGGGGGAGGATTTGTATGAAGTTCTTACAGATTAAACCGTTAATGATCTTGTTCATCCTGATCGCCATACTAACCGGTTGCGGTACAGGGGAAGGTACAGGGAGGAGGGTCGAAGGAAAAGAGCAACTGCCAGTCGAAGAGCCACCAAAGCCAGTTACGCTGAACTTCTTCTACAATGGTTATTCCAAGCAGTTAGTGGATGAGCTTCAGAAGAAAATAGAGGATAAATACCCCCACATTAAGTTGAACATGATTATTCACGCTAAAGGCAGTACGATTCAGGACACATTGGCAGCGGGAATAAATCTCGACCTTGTCGCATTTTCGGCGGGTGGACTTTTCACGGTGCTCGATTTGCAGCTGGCAACCGACTTGACCGATCTGGTGAAAAAGCATAAATTCGATTTGAACCGATTATCCCCCTCTGTTTTGGAAGCGGTTAAATCCTATGACGAGGGCGGTAAGCTGATGGTCTTGCCCTACGAGTTAAATAATAATGTGCTATATTACAATAAAAATTTATTCGATAAATTCAGTGTAGAGTATCCTAAAGACGGCATGACCTGGAACGAAGTGTATGATTTAGCCAAAAAAATGAATCGCTTTGAAAACGACGTTCAGTACGATGGATTTCAATACAACCACTTGAATATGATTTATAAAAATCAAATGGGACTGCCTTTCGTCGATCCGAAAACGAATAAAGCGGCTACGAATACCGATCAATGGAAAAAATGGCTGGAGCTGATGACCCGATTTTACCAGTTGGAAGGGAATCATATCATCGGCGTGCCAGACGGCGTTTTCATAAGGCGGCAAGAATTAGCCATGTATACCGGCCCGAGTCTGCTCGATCAGTTGCCCGAGGCGGTGAAGAAAGGGTTGGAGTGGGATGTCGTCAGTTTACCGCGTTTTGATGGTATAGAGAATGTTGGCTCGCAGATGAACGCACCATTCTATGCGATCCCCCCTACGAGCCAAAACAGAGATGAATCGTTCCGGGTCATATCTTACTTGCTTTCCGATGAAATACAGGGCGCGAATGCAAGAAAAGGAAGAGTCCCAGTTGTGAAAAGTGAAAGCGTGATCAAAGAATTCGGCAGCGAGTTGGATATTCTTAAAGGTAAAAACGTCGGCGCTTTCTTTAAAGATACGATCGGCAAACCCATTACCGTGACTAAATATGATGGTATCGCGAGATCGATATTCCAGGAAATCGCCGTAGACGGATATTCCAAAGGAACGAACGATCTGAACACGTCGCTTCGCATGGCTGAAGAAGCCATCAATAAAAAGATCGCTGAAGCGCAGAAGTGACGTTGCGAGCAGCTCAAATCCCGTATTATACAAACATCGCCTGGTGAAAAACCCGGGCGGTGTTTGCGTGTTTCTAATCGGTTGGAACGCGAAATGCCAAGGATAGTGTTAGCGAAGGGGACCAGTTGATGCGAAACAAAAAAATAGCACTGCGGACTGTGGTATCGTTCGTTGTGATCGGAATATGGATGAATACCTGTACTTCCGGCACATCAGAGAAGGAAGGGCAAGGAAACTATGGCAGCGGGTCGGAGAACCCGCCCCAAAATATCAGTATCGCGATCAACGGGCAATCCAGTACGTTCCCCCTCGGAATGGATGAAAACAATAATCCGTATCTCGACTATATAGAGAAGAACACCAATTTGGACATACAAGTAATGCTTCCTCCGGTGAGCGGCTATGTGGACAAATTGAACGTCATTATGGCGTCCGGACAATTGCCCGATATGATCAATACGGGAAGTGCCGGATTTTTGTCGAACTATGTGAAACAAGGCGCTTTGAAACCGCTTGATGAATACATCGACAAATTCGGACCCGACTTAAAACGATTGATTCCACAAGAGGCTTGGGATCAGGTGACGTTCAACGGCAAAATCTACGCCATACCGAGCCTGAATGAAGTGAGGGGTACGCAAATCATGTACGCCCGCAAGGATTGGCTCGATAACTTGGGTCTAAAACCCCCCAAGACGCTTGACGAATACAAAGAAGTGATGACGGCCTTTTCCAAGAACGATCCCGACGGCAACGGTATTGCAGATACGCTTGGTTTAACCATAGCGGATCAGTTGGGCAGAACGGCGCCGTTGTTCGGTGCTTTCGGCACGCAGCTTAACTCCTGGTATGATCGGAATGGAAAATTGGTGTATTCCGCCATTTTACCCGAGACCAAGGAAGCGCTTGCTTTCCTCGCTGAATTGTATCGTGACCGCATTTTGGACCAGGATTTTCCGCTGAATCAACCGGAGATTTTGTCGGAAAAAATTGCTTCCGGAAAAGTTGGTTTGTACTCTGCCGCCTGGTTCGATACGCGTGGACCGATCGAAAAGAGTAGAAAGAACGATCCGAGAGCCATATGGATTCCTCTTGAATACCCTACCGGCAAAGACGGGTATAAAGGAACCTACAGCATCACCGTCGTTAGCTCCTATAATGTCGTTCCTGTCACAAGCGATCGAACCGAGGCGGTCGTAAAGCTTTTGAATTTTATCGGAGGCGAAGGAAACAAAGCGCTGAAGCTTGGTTTTGAAAATGAGGTTTGGACGATGAAGGATGGAAAGGCGATGACTGACTTTCAAGAACATAATAAACATCTATACCGCGGAATTTATAGCTCCTTGTGCGATACGGTCGAGCCGGAAGCAACCAAACTACGGTTGGATTCGTTAGGAGATCATTTTCACTTGTGGGAAAACGTGCAGCAAATTCATGCCAACCTCATCAAGGGACAGTTTAACGGTGCTCCAACGCCGGCCATGGGCAACTACAACTTCRAGCTGTTGAACATGCAGAACGACATATTCACACGAATCGTAATGGGGCTCTCTCCATTGGACGAATTCGATACCTTCGTCGAGTTATGGAAGCAAGAAGGCGGAGACGAGATTACGAAGGAAATCAATGAGTGGTATGCGGCCAAGTCTAATTATCGATAACAACAGATGAGGGTGGGGCCGGCATGATGAGGAAAATATTCCAGATGATGTACAAGCAGTTTGTGCAACGTATTCAAGTCAGAGTAACCAGCTATTTCCTACTTATCCTGCTCCCGCTTGTATTTGTTGGCTTATTCGCTAATGCCAAATCGCAAGAAATTCTCGAGCACAAAACCGGGGAACGAACGAAGGGGGCGCTGCTTTCCGCTGTTGAATATATTGATCTGATCGTTCAAAATGCAGATAACTTATCGATGCTCCTATCTACCGATCAGCAACTCATTGGTTGGCTAGAGCGTGCGGGTGCGGAGCCGAGTCCGCAGTCGATCCTGGACTTTTCGCAGATTTTCAAAGTTATTTCGGAAACGACTTCCATCCATCAATCGTTGGCAGCTATCTCCGTGCTTCACTTGCCTTCCGATTACATGATCATATCCAATCTTGGAGGCAAAAGGGTTCGAGGGGCCGGACAACATGAAGCGATCCGGCTGGCTGTCGAAGGCAATGGGGCGAGAGTCATCTATACCCCTAATTCGAAGACGGATACGTTAGACGGAACGTTTACCGACGATCGCATCTATTTCTTGCGAACCATGGATTTATACAACCGGTACAGACAGCCCAATATATTGATCTTATCGATCAAAAAGGATACTTTGTACAAGCTGATACGCTCCCTGATCACCTCCCCAAATGCACATCTATTTTTACATTCGAGCAACAACGAACTGGTGGTCGGGACCGATGGAGAAAATGCCCCTCCAATTCGGATGAATAGCGTAGCCGATAGGGTCGCTTCAAACTCAGTCGAGGGAACAGATCAAATGTATACGGTGCAGGCTCAGGCCCGCTATTCCAAATGGATGTTAACGATGATGCAGCCAAAAAGCGAGTTAAACCGAGAAACAGGACAATTGCGTCTGTATACGTATATCATTATAGCGTTGAGTGTGATGCTCGCAATAGGGATAGCCTGGGTCGTCAACCGAAGCATATCATCTCCTGTGAATAGTCTGGCATACGGGATGAAGCAAGTGCGCAAAGGCAATTTGAATATCCGTCTCCATAACAACCGCAAGGATGAGCTCGGTTATTTGACCGGGTCGTTCAACCAGATGATAGCGGAGCAGCAGCGTTTGATTCAAGGCTATTACGAGCAACAATTGCGGTTGTCCAAGACGGAGCTCAAGTTTCTGCAATCCCAGATTAATCCTCACTTTTTGTACAATACGCTGGACTCGATTTATTGGATGGCCAACCAATATGATGCGAACGAGATCAAAGAGATGGTACTGAACTTATCCAAGTTTTTTCGTCTCAGCTTGAATAAGGGGCGCGAAACATTTCCTCTACGCGAAACGGTCGCTCATTTGCATTATTACATCAGGATTCAGCAAATTCGGTTCTCCCAGCGGGTATCCGTACAATATGATATCTCCGAAGATAGCGCTGATATTCCGATTCTGAAGCTTCTGCTACAGCCACTAGTGGAAAACGCGATTTTGCATGGATTGGAAAACCAGGAGCAGCATGGCGAACTGAACATTATGAGCTATGTGGAAACTGGTATGCTCATAATCTTGGTGAAGGACAACGGCGTCGGGTTGCCTCTTGCTCGTCTGCAGTACATCCAGCAGGAACTTGGCAAGCTGAAGGATGCGCCGCTCAAGCTTACTCCCTTCGAGGAGGAAGGCGGCAATGGAGATTTATTCGGTCTCCGCAATGTGGTGGCTCGGATGAAATTGTATTACGGATCGGAGGCGGACCTTGCGATCGAAAGCAAGGAAGGAGAAGGGACCGAAGTCATCCTCCGGATTCCAGTCGATAAATGCGAGGTGTACGATGAATCTGTTGATCGTTGAGGACGAGCAGTTGCTGCTCCATAGTCTAGCCGTCGAAATTCCTTGGGAACGAAACGGCATTGAGGTGATCGGGCTTGCTTCGAACGGCAAGGAAGCCCTCGAGCTAATCGCACGCAAGCGGCCGGATCTCATGTTGCTCGACATCCGGATGCCGCAGTTGGACGGGCTGGAGTTGGTCCGAATCGTACGGAGCCAAGACCCGGATATGAAATGCATTATTTTGAGTGGATACGATAATTTTTTGTTCGTACAGAAGGCAATGGAACTTGGGGTGAGCCAGTATTTGCTCAAGCCTGCAGGCGAATCGGAAATATTACAGGCTGTATCGGATGCCGCTGAACAACTTCGCCGCGAGCTGGAGGAGCGCCACAGTACGTCCCTACTTCAGAACAAATGGCAGGAGAATTTGCCCCGGCTGCAGGACATGTTCCTGCATAACCTACTGACAGGCAAGTACGCCCCATGGGAAATCGAACGACGCAGCAAGGAACTGTTGATTGAGCTTCCGATTAGCGGCTCGTTCATCGTAGCGGTGATCGACATGGATCCTCAGAGCGCGGAAGAACACCGATATTCAGCAAACGATATGCCTCTGTTGCAATTCTCGGCGAACAGTATCGTTCGCGAGTTTTTGACATCGTCCGAGCTCCAGAACTGGGTATACAGCAATACGGCTGGAGAAACGGTCGTTATTTTCTCCTCAGCGGCCGATTGCGAAGAGACGAGCAGCTTGCTGCTGCGCGTACACTCCGTTGCCTCCAGACTGCTCAGCATACTCAGAGAATGCCTAAAGCTGACAGCTAGTGTAGGTGTCAGCAGTATGGCCGATTCGAGAGGCGGATTACCCGAACTATACAAGCAAGCGCGCAAATCGTTGCAAGAGCGTATCGTTTACGGCAACGATATCGTCATTCCTTATCAGGAGGAACAAGGAAGGAACAGGATAGCCGTTCCTCCGGCAAATTTAGAAAAAGCGTTGGAAATCGGGCTGGAGACTGGGGATTGTGCCAAAGCCTCGGCAGCGCTCGAGGAACTGTGGAAAAGCGGGGTGGTCACTGCCCAAACGGTGAATCATGCGCATGATCATTTGCTTTTTATAAGCAGCTTATTTGTTCGTATGATCAGCCGTCAGGGCTGGTCGGTCACACAGGTTGCAGGGAAGGAATACTTTTATTTTCATAACCTGCATGCATTGGCGACGAAGGAGCAGGCGTACGGATGGCTGCAGCGGGTGACTCAGCGCTATATCGATTATTTACATACCGAGCGGAAATCTTCGATGAACCGGACGATCAAGCTCATCTTGGATATTGTAGAACAGGATATCGACAAGGAAATCAGCTTATTCGCCGTTGCCGATCGACTGTACGTCAATTCCTCGTACCTTAGCCGATTATTCAAACAGCAGATGGGCAAGTCGTTCTCCGGTTATGTGCTGGATCGCAAGATGGAGCGGGCCAAGCAACTGCTGCTTGATGGCTGCAAAGTATATGACGTGGCCTATCTGATTGGCTATAAGGACGACAGTTATTTTGCCCGTGTTTTCCGTAAATATTGGGGGGTCTCCCCAGGCGAGATCAAATCGTAATGAAGGAGCGCTCTGCCATGATGTTAAAAGAAAGTCATTTTTTTACCTAATATAGTAATGAAGTTTACTGTTTGGATCGGAATGGGGGAGGTATAATGAAAACGCTTCAAAGATAACTTCATCAAGCATCGGTTACGAAAGGAGGATGAAGACGCTACATTACATGGGCCGATCGGATCAGACACCGGAGCAACTACCACAATTGGAGGGACTAGTTATGTACCGTAAGAAACGAATCGTGGTCTCTATCTTTACGACGTTTTTGCTGATGATGTCTGTAGTACCGAGTATGGCAATTGCCTATTCACCAGGTGAAGAAGTACAGATCAATTTTCCCGGGACTTATTTGCCATATAATACGTCGAATGTTGCATTTACGCAAACGGGTGGACAAGTACTTGTATCCAATGCGCCTGAAACGATTAATGAGAACGGTACGACTCGAGTGGACGGGAGCGAAATTACAGGTCAATACAATGCCACTTTGTATCGGGATATCGTATCGGGACCGTTTCGTTTCTGGGCATCTCATTATAATAAGACGACCCATCCTTTGACCTTCTGGTTGTATATTAAAAACACATCGGGCAAAGAAGTGAACTTATATAAAACGATTGAGGCATATGATGATGCTTATGTAACCGTTGCGGCCAGCAAAGTTACGAAGCAGTTTATGGATTCTAGTCCGAATCCGATACTACTTGCTAAGATTCCGGCCGATGGTTCCTATTATTTCGCTATCTCTGATCAGGATCATGTGGCGATTAACGAATCGATGGTGTATTTTGCGGAATTTTCAGCGGTAGCGGCGAATGACGGTTCGAATGCTAGTGTGCTTGTGTCCCATGTGGTCACCGATGATAAGGTTAACGATCCGACTCCTTATGCCACAACCAGCACGATTGCTCGTACGAACGCAACCGCCACGACGTCCGACGATTATCGGGGACTGCTCGATCATTGGGGACGAGTGGGTACAATCGACATTACTTTAACGGATCAGAATCCGTTCTCGGGCATCCGATTGGCTGATCTAGGTTACAATGGCGAGCAGGAGAAGCTAATGACCCGATGGGACGTGTTAGGCAATGCGGTAGAGCAGCGGGAAGTCCGTTTCATTACGCCGACATTGAACAAGCTAAGGTTGGCCTATTGGTATACCGATTACAAGATCGATGTGAATATTACGAACCAAACTCGATATCCCTCCGTGCACACGCTGTACGGCAGTAACAGCTCCACTCCAGGCTTCGTCAACTATCAGTTGAACGGCGGTCCAGCGCTCAATTACCATTTCAGCAGAAATACGGTCGTTCCGGTAACGGTGAGCAGCAGCTATCAGATCCGCACTCTGGTGATGCCGTCGGCTTCGTTGCCATTCGGGATGTATTTTGCGGCAGGAAGCCCGGCTTCCGTTCCGAATGAACTGCCCGTAGTGAAGGCCGAAACGACATTGCTTCAGATAAATGTGGACCAGGCTCGGATACTGGTGAACAAACTGCCAGAAGGGGCGGAGAAGACATCTCTCTTGCAAAGGCTTGATATTGTCCAGCAGGTCATTATGACTACGAATCAAGTCGGCGCTGCGGAATCAGCTCTCTCCGGATTCGAACAAGAACTTCAAGCGAGCGACCTATCCATTCAGGAATCAAAAAAACGGGAAGCGATGCTTGAGCGCCTGCAAACCGCGCTACAGYCGGTAAAKGAACAACTTTCAAGAGCAAACGCACTCCTAGCTGCACTGCCTGTGTCGGATCAAACCACGGTCAAGCAACACATTACCGATATGAAAAAACGTGCTGCCGTTGTAGGGGACACCACTCAATCGATCGAGGCAATTATAGAAGACGCGCGCGAATCGATGAAGCAGGGTAACGGCAAGGAGGAATTTCGGATCAATGTCTCCCTTGGCAGCACGGTTAACTTGTTAGAGGAATTCCACGATGCGCTTACCGACCAACTGCATACGGTTGACGGTGTAAAATGGCTGTCCTTCGATCAAACAATAGCAAGGGTCGGCTCGAACGGCAGCATGAATGCAATGGGGAACGGTGTTGTCAAAGTGATCGGGTATAATGCTCAAGGTCTTTTCACATTTATAGCTGTGGTTAATAAGAAAGACTAAGCGCAACGCCGTAGGGAAAAGTCCTTACGGCGTTTGTATTTGTTCACTATAACACCCCTGATAATTTCCGATAATCCCGCGCCGTCATCCCCTCGCACTTGTGGAAGAGACGGCTGAAGTAATGGAAATCGTCGTACCCGACATGGCGGGCGATCACTTCCATATTCCAGTCTGTTTCCCGTAGCAGTCGTTTGGCCTCTTGATGCCGGATTGATTGAACTACCTTATTCGGTGACTGCCCGACAGCTCCCTTGAATAACTTAATCGCGTAGTCATCGCTTACGTTCAGCATGGCGGCCAGTTGTGGAGTCGACCAATCTTGCTCGCAATGCGCCTCCATCTGCTGCATAATATCCAGAACTTGATCCGTGTACTTGTTGGCAGGCTTCGAATCCGGCTCATTCGCGAGGCGAAGCAACAACCCCATAATTTGTAGCATCAGTCCCTTGCAGGTGAGCTGATAGCCTGTTTTTTTCCACGTGAACTCATCAATAATTTGTTTCATCCCCGTGATGACCGAAGAAGTAGGCGGGAGAATGTATAGCGGCTTGAGCGAGACGTTCTCCTCGTACACCGGTTCGAAGCAGAAGTCGGCTGGTCTCACATTGGATTCATTCACAATAATGTCCTCGTCCCGATTGACGAACAATTCATCGAAATAGTCGAAATGTATGCCCAGGAATACGGCTTCCGGCTCTGTAAGAACTTGTACATGATGATATACGCCTGGCTGTATTTGTATGAGGCTGCCTGAGTGGACACGATAGCTCTGATCGTGCATATGCACCTCGATTTCCCCATGCTGGACATAGAGCAGCTCGAAGTCATAGATCGTCCTGGCCCAATGAAAGCTGGGAGTCCGGCGATGCACCTGTGCCCAATGAACGCTTGGTGATAAGGAAGTGAAGTTCGTCGTTCTCGTCTTGGGAAATGGAGTCATACTCATCATAAGATTCACCTTCTACTACGTTCTGATACTAGT
>NZ_JBFUIX010000089.1:0-24746 GCF_056401635.1 Paenibacillus sp. P4_E11
GTTCTGCTTGTATTTAGTGGAGGAATTGTATTAATTTCTCAGTTAGCTGCCCTCAGCAGGTTGAATCAAGTATCAGACTACCTTGGGATCTCGAATGTGCTGTTGCAAGGAGCAATAGGATTTTTGGGATTATTAGGTATTGCGGCTGCGATCGGTATGTGGTTAGGTCAAAAATGGGGCTGGTGGCTGGCGCTGTTTTACTTTGCTTATGCGGTCACTAGAAACGTCAACGTCATACTTTCCATCCAGAGCATTACGGATCAATTTGGGGCATCAAGCGAGGGGAACAGCGCAAGATACAGCAAGTATGGAATCAGAACAGCATGGAATGGGTTTCTGCTCTATTACTTGTGTCGCGAAAATGCTTCCTACTACTTCAAAACGACAGAAATAAAGAAATGGAAAGCGCTGCTGATCGTATTTTCTATTTGCATTGGCATTTTCCTGGTTACAACGATTATTGCTAGATGGTAGATTGTTATGTACAAGAATGTCTCAAGAACGAAATGAATCGATCCGATCGGCCCTTACAGAGCTTGGTCGGATCGATTCTGTTGAACAACCTATTGCCTAGCGCTCTCATTCTCCATCAAATACTTGCCGTACCCGATCGGGCTGCTATACGTCTGCTGGAATTCCTCCAGCTGATTGCCCTCCTGGAAGCAGATGCGCAAATCTCGGCCGTTACACTCTATGAACAGTGGCTTGCCTTCCGAGTCGATTCCCACATCCAACCCGATGTCTGCGAGATGAGGCAGATGGTGGCTCAGCTTCTCCGCGACACGCAGGGAAAGCTCTTCTACACGTTGACGAGTTAGGGCTGGGTTCAGTCTGGGATACTCCCTCAGAACGTGATCGAAGGAATACACTTGACCGCCCTGTGCAATGTTGGTCAGGAATACGTTCGCTTTCGCTACTTTGACCGCGATTCCAGATATTCGCCAGTTGCCCGATTCGTTGCGCTGAACGGAGATGCGCATATCGAACGGACGTCCCCGGTGTGTGGCGAGCGGCCAACATTGTTGCACCAGATAAGCGGATACTTGGATTCGTTTCAGGAGCACGGACGGTAGAGTTTCGCGGAAAGTCGTCTTTTTGCGTACTTTACTTTTTCTCGAAACCGCATAGTCGAGTGTCCATCGCTCACTAGATTTGTATAGCTTCATAATGCCACGTCCGATGCTGCTGTTGTCCGGTTTCACGATGAGCGAATCGAACATGGTCATCATCTGCTTGATCGATTGTGGAGATGCGGTGACTGTGACGGGTAAATGCGGATGAATGGACGGGTCTTCCTGCAGCAGTTGATGAATCGAATGTTTGCCATACCGGTTCCAGACGTTGTAAATTTGCTTGCCGCTGTTGACAAGACGTTCGATTCGACGCCTGGCGTCGGTCTTGAAGTAGAGGCCGCGATTATGAATGACCTTCGGTACGGGAACTACACGTTTGACATAGCCCCGATCGGACAGCACGTAAGCTTGGACGGTCGGCTGCCCAGGCTCGATATCGTTCAAGCGGAAGTAGCAGGGTGTTACCCCGTGCTGCCGTCCTGCCTGCTCGTAGCTGGGAAGCGACTCGCGCCTTATTTTGCCGGTCGGGATGCGTCGGTACACGGAATCGTCAACCATGATGCCTATATAGCGGGTGTCCATTACGACTCGCTCACCTCCATAACTACTGTATGAAAGGAAGCGGGAGAAGGCATGGACGGGTGTTAGGGGGGAAGTAACCATTTTGTCCAATGAGATGATTTTCCTGTTCAGCATGGAAAATTCTGAAGCTGCGGGACTAGGACCAATGGACAACGTCGATAAATTACATGGGGCACCTTCACTATGAGGGGTCCCTTTTCCATTCTTCCTCACATAAACTATCCAAATGAAGTATGAGGAGAATGAGAATGCCTGCCTATCGTATTATTGTAGACTTATCCAGCCTCCAGCTGTATTTACTGAATGGAGACCAGGTAGTTCGTGCGTTCCCGGTCGGTATTGGTCGCATGTTAACACCAACGCCAACAGGGGTGTACACCATCGTGAACAAAGCGATTAATCCCGGCGGGCCGTTCGGAGTATTGTGGATGGGACTGTCAAAACCCCATTACGGGATACATGGAACGAATGATCCCTCCTCGATCGGGCACATCGTATCCCACGGTTGTATACGGATGCAGAACAAGGATGTGCTGGAGTTATCTTCGYTCGTACCGATCGGCACAAGGGTTACGATCCGCAATTAACGTAAGGAAGTAGTACCGCTAAATAAGAGAGGGGCTGTAACGATCATGCCGACAAACAATCCGATTGTACCCTATCTCGCCACAGACCACCCCATTGCGGTTGTCACTCCCGGGACGCACCCCCTTCCTTCAGGCCACAGCAGCTCGGTCGAGCTGGTCGTCACGAATGTGAGCGAACAGCTCAGGCTGTCGCAGATCATGTCGCTTCATTTATTTGGTCTGAAGACCAAGTCACAGCCCGCTCAGCAATGGGTGGATGGGGTAATATACGATAGGGTCCCACGTACCACCTACATCCGGCATGTCTATGATCGGTTGCGAGTGCTACAGCCAGCACTTATTCAAGTGGAGAATCGGCCGCGCTTCGCACGATATTTGAAGCGCAAGCTGCCCCGGTATCCGGTCATTCTGTCGCTGCACTCCACAACGTTCATTTCAGAACCCCATATTGGGAAGAAGCGCTTGCTTGCTTGTTTGCACAAGGTAGACGCGATTCTGGTTAATAGCCACTATTTAAAAAATGTGCTGATGAAACTTGATCCGGCACTGGCTGGTAAGCTTGTCGTCAATCATCTGGGAGTGGACCCGGCTCGCTTCCCATCACGTTGGTTGGAGGAGTATCAGGCGGTCCGTCAGGAATATATGGAATCGCTTGGTTGGGCGGGGTGTCAAGTCATCTTGTTCGTGGGACGATTCATTCCGATCAAGGGGGTCCACCATCTGCTGAAGGCTATGCCTGACATACTTGAACGGCATCCTAATACACGATTGCTACTTGTCGGAGGAGCTTTCTACGGAAGCAACAAAACGACTCCATATGTCGCCAAGCTGCACCGATTGGCAAAGGTACTAGGGGATAAAGTCCGATTCGTTCCTTATGTACCACATGAACAAATCGCAGAATGGTTCCGGTTGGCCGACATGGTTGTCGTGCCGTCAGCTGAACGGGAAGCATTCGGACTTGTGAATGTAGAGGCGATGGCATCCGGTGTTCCCGTGGTTGCCACGCGTGCAGGTGGGATGCGCGAAGTGATCGAGCACGGACGGACGGGTCTGCTTGTTTCATTGTCACGGTTGAAGGAGGAACTGCCCGAAAGCATATGCACCTTGCTGCAAAACCCTGAGTTAGCCAGACAATTGGGGGAGCAGGGACGCGAGCGGGTGCTGGAGTATTTCACATGGAGCCATACGGCTAATCGATTAACCGATCTGTACCACAAGCTGCGAAAGCAGTGATAGACGAAAAGAACCGGACCCTGAAGTCCGGTTCTGCCATAAGTTCAGTCTATTTTTTAACCCCGACGTAGTAGAGAAAATCAATTGTACTGTCCGTTGATACGGGATGCGTTACTATATTGCTGTACACGGGGACAAAGTGCTTATCTAGGAACGAATGAATAATATTCCCTTCCACCCGCAGGGGATGAGCGGCATCGAAGAGAGTGCTGGTCATTTTAACTACTTCTTGATGGTTGTACATTTTATCATGAAATACAATATAGCCACCTTGTTTGATAGTAGAGGAAACATGATGAAAGACTTTCTCGATGTCGTAACAATGTTCAATGACATTGATAATAACCGCCAGATCGTACTGCGTGTCTGTCGGCATCTTTTCAATCGGACTTTCGATCAGTTGTTGGATGCGAATCGTTTTCTCAGGTTCCATCTTATTTTCTACATGAAGCACTTCGCTTGTGTACGAACAGTTCGGATGGGACAAATATGTTCCAATCATCGGGTCAAGGAGGCTAGCTTCTTGAATGCAGCACACGTTCCCGATCAACCGCATGTTTGTAAATGGCCCGCAACCCAACTCAATCGCATGGGGGAACGTCATTCCGGCCAATGCCTTATATCCGTCGAAGCCCTCGAAATGCTCATCATTACGATCATTGCTTACCCCTAAGCCCCCCACCATCCAATGGGTCCGTTCCGCTTTTTGGGCTGTTATCCAACGATCATAAGTCACTTTAAGAATGCCGTTGGTATCCGTCAAATAAGCTTGATCGTTCTCCAGCTCTAAGGCAGCTTGTGCCAGTCGGCCAGTAAGAATATGGATATTCGTGTCAATGTGCATGTGCTCAGAATCTCTGGAATGGAGAAGAGAGCGGAATTCTTCAGACAACAATATGCCGGTGAACACATCCATACGTGGCAGTCTGTTCTCCAGTAAGTTCAGATGCCCGGAATATCCGGCTTCATCAGCTGTCCGCAACAACAATTCCTTGTATACCTGCTCTACATAATCCCCTGGAGGTAAGGAAAAGAGTGTATGAAGCTTGTCGGCGATGGAGGAGTTATGTCCGTCAGTACCCTGCGGGTGAGTGTATCGCTCTAAGGCTTCTTGCGTGTGCAAAATTTCCGAGATGATGTTCAGTAGCGGAGTACCTGAGGAAAGTAAGGGAACGTAATGAAAGTGCTCATGCTGCGATGACTCGCGGTTCAGCAATTCCCGATAGATTTCGCTAACGAACTCGTTGTCCCTCTTTTGACAAGCCTTATAAAGCGCTAAAGCAATCTTCACATCAAAACCTCCCGTCCAAGTATCCAATCCGTACTACCTCTCAATGGCAAACGGCTACAACTTACGCAGTACCCGCAAGTAAGTATAGTCGCAAACGTGCTCAAAACCGGGATTTTGTAGGAGCTCTTTAACAGCTTGAACAACACCTTCGCATAGTCCGTAGTCATGAAACGCAATGATTCCTCCGGATACAACTTTCGGAGTATAGTGAACAATATCGTGCATGACACCCGAGTAAGAATGATCGCCATCGATAAACAACAAGGCAATGGAAGCTGGACAATCCTCATACGCCTCCGTGCTATATTTTCGAATCGGAATAACGTGATCTTCCAGGCCGGCATTCAAGATATTATCCCAGAATATTGAATAATAGTCGTCTACATACATTCCGTGATCAGGTATAAAAGGATCAATGGCATAGACTGGCCTTTTGCTTCTACTGAGTATTACGCTGCCAATCCCCAATGCTAGGGTACTCTTGCCGCGATAAGACCCAATTTCAACAATATCACCGGGCAGATGGTCTACCGTGAGGGGCAGGTGAATGAGAGCGATTGGTTCAAGTTCATACAACCACCCCTCCACGCCATTGATCCTGTGTATCCAATCGTCCATTCGTTTGGTCCGAAGCACAGCTACTCACTCCTCTTCTAAGGGAAAGAAAGATTAATCCATTCTGCGTTCTAATAAGCTATTGTCCGACTGGAGCAACTGGAGCCATTCCTCGCACGACAGAAATACGCGAATTAATTCGATAGGAGTGGTCCCCTGCTTCAAACTATTCAAGTGACTTTCATAACCGTCGCCGTCTACACAACGGCACAGGACCTCGGCATAAAGCAATACCACAATCATTCTTTGGTCCATTTTCATAATGCCTTGCAGTTTATCAGCCACGGTTTCGGACAATCCGCCCGGTTGCCTACGATAGAGAAGACTGGCTTCTTCGCTAGTCAATAGCTCAACAATAATCTCATTCTTCGAGAGCCCCACCTCCAGCGAATTCAAGTAGTGCGTAACTTCCCGTTCTTCGGGTTCACGCTTTAAGAGTTGCTGGTGCACAGCTTTTATAAATTCAGAATGTTCTTGATGATAGGCATGATGCAGTAATTGGGCAATTCTCATTCCGTTCCCTCCCTTACAAGTACTCCCATACGGATCGGATCACCTCCACCACTACTATATGAATAATCACAGAAGGAGGTATGGACGTGTGTTAGGGTGAAGCGGAATCATTCGGTCCGCTGGGAAATGGAGATACTGCAAAAGTAGTGACCGCGGTCTGGGTGTTTGCATATGTTACAAATAACTACCTATGCAGCCAATCCCCCAAAAGTGATGATAAGCTCCGAAGCTTAATCTGATTACTTTCGGGGGTGCCCCCAAACCAGGAAAGGAGTACCGAAGTGAAAAAGAAATCCGGCGACCCTCGAAACCGTAAAAGAAATTCCATGCAGGTCTTTAATCCGAATTTGAACGAGCTCAGCTTTCTGAACGAAGAAGATCACGGTACGACGAAACGAAAAAAGGCAGAGACAAATAATGAGAAAAAAGGGGAAGACAAGGAGGAATTCAAAGCAGGATTAGCGACTATTCATCATGTTGCAGTCGAAGATCCTGCTATAGAAGAAGCTGAACCCCTAGAAGCAGCAGAATCAGTTGAAGAGATGATCCAATCCACTTCATCTTCCCTTACGGACGATGCTGATCATCTAGAGGAGCAAGGAGATTGGAAGGAACCGGCTGTGTTTGTCGATTCCGAGGAAATCTCACCTCTGCTGCTGCTGTTCGAGCGAGCACAGAACGAGAATGTGGCGGTCGTCTATACGGACGATTTAGTAGATGAAGCCGTTACCAATGAGAAGATCGCCAATCGGTCCATAGACAGCACCAAGATTAGGCCCAATAGCATCGGTCGTGAATCCCTGGCGGATTACGCGGTCGATAACACCAAGTTGGCAGATAACAGTGTGACGGCAGCGAAAATCTGTCCAGCTTCCATTGATGATAAACATATTGTGCAGGGCTCTCTCTCCGGACGTAAAATAAAAAACAAATCGATTCCAGGCGAGAAGTTGTTGGACAACAGCATTACATCCGAGAAGTTGGCCGACAAGACGATTGACGCAATGAAAATCGCCGAAGGTTCAATTGAGACGAAACATCTGCATCCCCAATCCATTACTACGGAATTAATCCAGGATCAGGCGATTGTCAGCGAGAAAATAAAGAGCGGTGCCATCCAATCGAACACATTGGCAAACGGAGCGGTGAACACCGCAAAAATTACTGACGGTGCGGTAATAACGGAAAAGCTTCGTGACGGAGCCGTAACCGGAGAGAAGCTTAGCGAGGAAAGCATTGATTCGCAGCATGTAAAGCCGAACTCTATTCTCAGGCACCATATCGCAGAAAATGCGATTGACGGAACACATCTTGTCGCATGGAGTGTGCAGGAACTCCATCTGGCCCAGGAAACGGTTGCCACCAAGCATTTGCAGCCGCAAAGTGTTTCTTCGGATAAGCTGGCGAATGAATCCGTCGGTTCGCAGCATTTGCAGCCGCAATCGATCCGGCCTACCCATTTGACAGATGGAGTCATCCTAAACCATCATCTCCAAGACGAATGTGTTACATCGGTAAAGCTTGCCCCCCAGGCGGTCATTACAGAAAGCCTGCAAAATATGGCCGTGACTACAGAGAAACTGGGGGATCACAGTATTACCTCGCAGAAGCTGCAAAAGGAAACGGTCAAGAACATTCATTTGGCACAGGGGAGCGTCACCAAAGACAAGATCGCCGATCAGTCGGTGCTGGCCCAACACTTGACCGAAAGCGCGGTATCCACCGCAAATCTGCAAAATCGTTCCGTGACATCCCCAAAAATCGCGCCAATGTCTATTTTGCGCGATCATTTGACGGATGGATCGGTCGGAGTAGAGCAACTGGACGACGATTCGGTTCAAAACAGCAAGCTGGCCAAAGAAAGCGTGTCTAGCGAGAAAGTAAGCAACGGCGCCATTACGTCAGTGAAGTTGTCGAACGGGTCCGTCACTTCCGAGAAGATCGCGCGGGGCGCCGTAGGAACTGAGCATTTGAGCGATAGCTCCATATCGGCGTCAAAGCTGGCAGACGAAGCTGTGGAAGCCAAACACCTCTCGCGTCAGGCGGTGGGCGGTGATCATCTGAAGAAAAACGCTGTAGGCACGGACACCATTCAGGATCAAGCAGTCACGTGGACCAAAATTGCGTTGGGTTCTATTACACGGAACCATCTCGTGCAGGGCAGCGTGTATACGCATCATCTGATGGATCACGCGGTCACAACCGCGAAGATCGCGCCGGAGTCCATCTCTACGGATAAAATGACTGATTTGTCGGTGACCAGTTCCAAGCTGGCAGATGCCTCTGTCAATGCCAATAAGTTGGCCCAAGAGGCGGTTGGGCCTTCTCAATTAGCACCAGGCGCTGTCCATTCCAGACATTTGGGTGCAGATGCGGTTCAATCGTACAGCTTGGGCGATGAATCGGTGTTGGCCCGGCATATTGGTCTGAGCGTAATACAGTCCGCTCACTTGAGTGTTGGAATTGTTGGTGAGGAACATCTCGCTGTAGGTTCAGTTACGGGAAATAGGCTGGCCGGCCGTAGTGTGGACGGCAGCAAGTTGCAAGAAACAGCCGTCACGGCAGCACATCTCGCCGCAGGTGCAGTGACGGCGGAGAAGCTCGCCCCGCACGCGGTACAGCTTGGCCATCTCGCGCCGGGGGCCGTCAGCGGCGAGACGCTCGCCGACGGCATCGTAGGCAGCGCCAAGCTGGCGCCGCAGGCCGTTCGCGGCGAGCATATCGCCGCAAGCGCTGTGGCAGCGGAGCAGCTTGCTGCCGAAGCGGTGGGCGAGGCGCACCTCGCCGCAGGCGCCGTGACGGCGGAGAAGCTTGCGCTGCACGCGGTGCAGCTCGGCCACCTCGCGCCGGGGGCCGTCAGCGGCGAGACGCTCGCCGACGGCATCGTGGACGGCGCCAAGTTGGCGCCGCAGGCCGTTCACGGCGAGCATATCGCCGCAAGTGCGGTGGCGGCGGAGCACATTGCCGCTGAAGCGGTGGGCGAGGCGCACCTCGCCGCAGGCGCTGTGACCGCTGCGAAGCTTGCGGCTGCAAGCGTCGGGCGCGACCAGATCGCGCCGGAAGCAGTGGATGCGGCGCGATTAGCCGCAGGTGCCGTGGACGGCGCCAAGCTCGCCGACGCAGCGGTCGAAGGCCGCCATCTGGCGAGCGGAGCGGTGGGTGCGTCGCACTTGGCCGAACAGGCGGTCAACACGAAGCACCTCGCTGACCAATCGATCGCTTCGGAGAAGCTGAAGCTGCAATCCGTAACTGCGGAACAGCTTGCGATGGGGGCGGTATCGGGTGATAAGATCGCGACCGAGGTCATTACAAGCAAGCACTTGAGGCATGAAGCCGTTCAGGGCTACCACATTAAACCGGGTACGATTAAAGGGTACCATTTGGAATCCGGCATATTCAGCGCCGAACACATTTCCAGCGGAGCAATCGAGCGCGATAAGCTCAAGGAAGCCGCAGTCGGAACGGAACAGTTGGAGGATCGAGCCATTACAGGCTTTAAGCTGGCCGAGGGAGCCGTTTCTGGCGATCATCTGTCAGAAGAATCAGTTCAAGCGAGGCACCTGGCCTCCGGATCCATCAGCCAATGGCACATGCGTGAAGGGACGATCGGCACTGCCCAGCTCCAGGATGCATCTGTAATGGAGCAGAATTTGGCGGCTCAATCGGTGACTGGAGAGAAGCTGGCAACCGAAAGCGTCGGCGGGGAACACCTTCGTCCCGAATCGGTATTCGGTTACCATCTGCAGCCGGGCGCCATTAAGGCGCACCATCTGGAGAACGGACTTCTTCATGCCGATCATCTGTCGGACGGATGTATTATGGGCTCTAAGCTGCAGGCGGCCTCGATCGGCTCGGATCAGATTGCCGCAGGAGCAGTGATCGGAGAGAAGTTGGCCGCAGATTCCATTACCTCCGATCATTTAGCAGAGAATTCGATTCAGTCAAGGCACCTGGCCTCCAGTTCCATTAGTCAATGGCATATGCGTGAAGGGACGATTGGTACTTCTCAACTTCAGGATGAATCCATAACGGAGCTGAAGTTGGCGGCACAATCGGTGACCGGTGAGAAGCTGGCTGCTGATAGTGTAGGCGGGGAGCACCTTCGTTCGGAATCGGTGTTAGGCTACCACCTGCAGCCCGGTACCATTAAGGCGTACCATTTGGAGAGCGGATTGCTCCATGCGGACCATTTGTCGGATGGATGTATTACCGGCGCTAAGCTGCAGGGAGCCTCGATCGGCTCGGATCAGCTGGCCTCAGGAGCGGTGACCAGCGAGAAGTTGGCCGCAGATTCGATTACCTCCGATCATTTAGTGGACAATTCGATCCAAGCTCGGCACCTGGCCTTCAGTTCCATTAGTCAATGGCACATGGGGAAAGACACAATCGGTACCCACCAACTTCAGGATGAGTCGGTAACGGAGCAGAAGCTGGCAGCACAATCGGTGACTGGTGAGAAGCTGGCTGCTGATAGCGTTGGCGGGGAGCACCTTCGTTCGGAATCGGTGTTCGGCACCCACCTGAAGCCTGGCACCATCAAGGCGTACCATTTGGAGAGCGAGCTTCTTCAAGCTCATCATCTGTCAGATGGATGTATTACCGGTTCGAAGTTGCAATCGGCCGCCGTGGGAACAGAACAGCTGGCCTCAGGAGCGGTGACCAGCGAGAAGTTGGCCGTAGATTCGATTACCTCCGATCATTTAGTGGAGAATTCGATCCAAGCGCGGCATCTGGCCTCCAGTTCCATTAGTCAATGGCACATGGGGGAAGGGACAATCGGTACCTTTCAGCTTCAGGATGAGTCGGTAACGGAGCAGAAGCTGGCAGCACAATCGGTGACCGGTGAGAAGCTGGCTGCTGATAGTGTAGGCGGAGAGCACCTTCGTTCGGAATCCGTGTTCGGCTACCATCTGCAGCCCGGTTCCATCAAGGTCTATCATCTGGAGAACGGACTCTTCCATGCCGATCATCTGTCGGACGGATGCATTACAGGCTCGAAGCTGCAGATATCAGCGGTTGGAACTGAACAGATTGCTTCAGGAGCAGTGACCAGCGAGAAGTTGGCAGCGAATGCTATTACCTCCGATCATTTAATGGAGAATTCGATCCAAGCGCGGCACTTGGCCTCCGGTTCCGTTAGTCAACGGAACATGGGGGTAGAGATAATCGGTACCTCTCAGCTTCAGGATGAGTCAGTAACCGAGCAGAAGCTGGCAGCACAATCGGTGACCGGTGAGAAGCTGGCTGCTGATAGTGTAGGCGGAGAGCACCTTCGTTCGGAATCGGTGTTCGGCACCCACCTGAAGCCTGGCATCATCAAGGCGTACCATTTGGAGAGCGGACTTCTGCAAGCTCAACATCTGTCGGATGGATGTATTACCGGTTCGAAGCTACAATCGGCTGCCGTGGGAACAGAACAGCTGGCCTCAGGAGCAGTGACCAGCGAGAAGTTGGCATCGGATGCTATTACCTCCGATCATTTAGTGGAGAATTCGATTCAAGCGCGGCACTTGGTCTCCGGTTCCATTAGTCAACGACACATGGGAGCAGAAACCATTGGTACCTCTCAGCTACAGGAGGAGTCCGTAACGGAGCATATACTGGCGGATCATTCGGTGACCGGCTCGAAGCTGGCTGCTGATAGTGTTGGCGGGGAGCACCTTCGTTCGGAATCGATATTCGGTTATCACCTGCAGCCCGGTACCATCAAGGCGAACCATCTGGGGAACGGACTTCTTCATGCCGATCATCTGTCGGACGGATGCATTACAGGCTCGAAGCTTCAGATGGCCGTGATTGGTACGGATCACCTCGCAGTAGGAGCTGTAACCAGCGAGAAACTGGCGCTACTATCGTTAACCGGTGAACATTTGGTTAACGAAACAATCGAATCCAGGCATATTTCGGATCTGGCTATTGCCGAGGAGCATATTCAGGAGAACTCTATCACCACTTTGATGCTGCAAGATGAAGCGGTCACGAAAGAGAAGCTTGCGTTCCGCAGTGTAACGGCCGATAAGTTGGATGTTGGCGCCATTGGCAGCGAGCATATCCAGCCAGGCGCCATCCAGCCGCACCATCTGAAGCAGGCATTGACACATGTGTTGTCTGAGCAAGGACGTCAGGAAGCCGTTATATCCGGCGACCGGCTTAAGGCATCATCCGTAGGAACGGACCAGTTGGCGGACTCCGGAGTGACGGGATCCAAGGTGGCTGAAAAAGCGGTCGGTGGGTCTCATATCGCCGATCAGGCAATCGGTTCTCAGCATATCACGGGTGAAGCGGTTGCCTCGCGTCATCTCCAAACCAATTCCGTAGCTTCACAGCATTTAGCTACTGATTCGGTTACATCCCGGACGATTGCTGCTCAAGCAGTTACGGGTGAGCATATAGCAGACCGAACTCTGTCAGCCGACAAGCTCAGTTTCAATCCGGTACAGACCGTTAAGTCGAATCGCAATCCCTTGCAGCAGTTTGGCATCGCCCCATTTCGGTTCGGCCCTCAGGAGGAGCGAGTGGAAATCGTAATTGATATGGACCATCCTTTCGCCGATTCCAACTATGTCATTGTAGCTATGACGAACCACGAAGCATATAGCTCTGTGCTCAGGGAGCAGATCGCGGATAGAGCTATCCTGACTATAATCCGTACACGTTTCTCGACGGAGCCGTCGGGCCTGGTGCATTGGATTGCAATCGGAGAGAAAGCATGACAGCACCTTAACGAAAATTACAAAAGAGGCAACCCTTCAAGCTGAATGGATAGCTTGCGAAGGGTTGCTTTTTGTTTTTTGGGTTGCGCGATGATCGGTCATTTTCAATTCGGCCCTATATTCCGCTGATAACTATATTTACTGTTAAGTGGGCACGTTTCTATAGAAGATTAGTTATTAGTCCATGCTATTCCATGATTCTTACATAGCATATATAAAAATTTTGAAGGAGATGATCTTATTATAGGTTCTTCCGMCAAGCCTAAAGAAACTCAAACTCGTTGTACGGTTGCCAAAAAGAAATTGGAATGCCGAGAGACATTGATCAAAAGCTGTCATCCTAAGAAGAATAAAAGAAATAAAGCCAGAGTAAGCAGAATCATCCGTGTCATAAGTAAACCCAGAATTAAAATTGTTGTCCCGCAAGGGTTCCAGGGATGGCAAGGAGTTCAAGGAATAGAAGGCCCTCAAGGGATCCAGGGGCCTCCAGGACAACAGGGAAAAACGGGTCGTGTTGGAACAGAGGTTACTGGTGTTAGCATAATACCAAGTGTTCAAAGATACTTTTTAATTGCCGCATCCGATATGCTCATGACGACTTCTAAAACTTTCTCGGCTAATCAATTTGTCAACGATGCTGGGGATCCAGCGAGTCAATTTACAGACTATGGCCAAAACGGTTACTACAATTTATTTATTAATGCCGTAATGCAAGAGGGGCAGCTATATGCTGTAAATTCGAATACACTAACCATTCAGCCGACGGGGCAAACGATTAAAGCCGGCAYACCAATCATTCTGGAATCCCTAGGTTTCAAAGCAGAAATCAAAACCAATTCTTGACAAAATGTGTATAAAATGCCAAAAACCCCATCAAAATTTGATGGGGTTTTCTAAATGGATTGTGCTTTCTGTTAGGCTGTAGTAATTACTGCAGCTTCAAGAACTAGAATGGTGCTTGCAGTAAAAGTAGCACCTACGTTAAGGGTGATCGTATTTGTAGGAGCAGCATTAACTTGGTAAGCGCCGCCTTCCTGCATAACACCATCCACATAAAGATTGTAATAGCCATTCGGAGATACGGTTGGAACTGTGACCGGACTATTGCCAGCATCATCGCTAAAAGGTTCTGTCAACGAGTTTAAATCGATCGTGCCTGCAGCAGCAACAGTTAAAGGAGCAGCCAATTGACGAATGAATCTTTGTGGAGCAACGGATGCTTTTGGAAAAACGATTTGATAGATTTGAATCGCCATATGAATCACCTCCTTCCTACCTTTCTAGTAAATGCATGAGGATGGAGAATTGATAGGGCGAATGGTGTAAGGCATATTAATTAAATAGTTAGGGATCCTTTTCATCAGTGAAAAGCAAGGCAATCGTGGAGCCTTTTTTAGGGGAGTTCCACACATGCCCTCTCCAACGGGATAAAAGTACATAGTATGAGTTTGAACAGGAAGCCCTATATATGCGGAGGTGAAAAGATGTCGAGGTCCGGAAGCACCAAAACACCCAAAACACCCAAATCCAAAATTCGTGGGAAGTCTTTGGAACCGATTCGCAATGCTGATCATCCTGTCGTATCCGTAGTGATTCCGGCCATGAATGAGTGTAAAACCATTGCTCAAGTCATTCGCAACGCGTACCGCGTACATCCGCAAACAGAAGTCATCGTTGTGACGAATGGATCAACCGACGGCACCCGGGAAATTGCGAATCGATTGGGGGCAAAAGTAATAAATTTCAAGGAGCCTCTTGGACATGATGTAGGCAGAAGTGTGGGAGCGAGAGCTGCGAATGGAAAAGTGATTTTGTTCACGGACGGCGATATTGTTATTCGTACCGAGGATCTGATCCCCCTTGTCAAAGCAGTTGAACAAGGTGGGGCCGACGTTGCTTTGAACCAGTATTTGGGGCCGGTTGAGAAGTCGAACGTGCATAATGTGGTGTTGGCCAAACATGTGCTGAATATCGCTCTGTCCCGCCAAGATTTACAAGGGGCTTCTATGACAACGATCCCGCATGCGATGAGCATCGAGGCTCTCCGTTCTATTGGCGAGGACAATTTGAGCGTGCCTCCCAAAGCGCAAGCAATCGCCATTTGTAAAGGACTTCAAGTTCGAGCAGTTCACTATGTCAATGTGGGCCGGATCAATCGGATACGCAGGAGGGGGAAGAAAGACCCGTTGGAGCAGCTGATCGTGGGCGATCACCTGGAAGCCCTCCACTGGGCAGCGAATGCTTCCGACGACCGCTGCGGCAAACCGGATCTTGCACGATTAAGATCGATCGTGAGGTGATGGCGTGATCAGACGAAGAAAAGGGAAGCCCAAATTGGCTTCGCTCCGTAGGGCCCGACGGTATTCGGGAGTCCGGTCCGCCAGTGGGACCGCTTATAAGCTTGGAATAATGGATGCAATGCGGCATCCGGTGCAGGGAGACCCAAAGAAATGGTTGAACCGCTTATGGAATATGAGACGCATTTCGGGCTTTGCCAATCAACGTAACAGACAATCTTACATTTCTGCGGCTTCCCGCTATGCTGCCGGTTTTTGTCAACAAACGGGTTTGCCCTTCGCCAATTGGTTGCCCGTTCCGTCTACCAAGTCCATCGGTGCCATTGTTACGGTCATGAACGAGGGTAATACGCTGCCCGGACTTTTGCGACAGCTTTCCCGCATTCCCCTGGATGAAATCATCATTATAGTCAACGGCTCGACAGACAGCAGCTTCCAGCAAGCTAGGAAGCTATCGGGTGCAGTTGTTGTTCATTATCCCCAGGCACTCGGCTACGATGTAGGGCGCGCAGTCGGTGCCAAGCTTTCGAACTCCGACATCCTGCTATTCGTTGACGGTGATATATTGATCGCCGCCGAGGATTTGCTCCCCTTCATCCATGCGATTGACAAGGGCATGGATGTGGCACTTAACAATATTACTCCATATCTGAAACGATTCTCAGGTTGGGATAACGTGTCCATCGTCAAACATTTTTTGAACCGAACTCTGGGCAGGGGCGACTTGAAAGCAAATTCCTTAACGGCCGTTCCTCATGCTCTGTCCAAAAAAGCATTGCAAGTCATTGGGCCTAAACAACTGGCGGTACCGCCGCTTGCGCAGGCAAAGGCTATTCTTAGCGGCTTAGCGATCGGTTCAGCGCAGAGCGTGGACGTCATAACGACGAACCGGGTTCGCAGCCACAATATAGGAAATTACAATCCTGTCTCTGAAATGATCGTCGGTGATCATATTGAAGCTTTGCGGATGGTCATGGAAAAAGAGGGCCCTCGAATTCACGCGGCGGACAACATTAGAATGCGAAACGACTTGGTGGAGGATACGTCATGAGCACGACTAGTATCATCATTCCGACGTATAACGGGCTTGAACTGCTTCAGGCATGCGTCGATTCCATCCGAACCTATACCCAAACGAATTATGAAATCATCGTGGTCGACAACGGTTCGACGGATGGCACGTTGCATTATTGTATGAATGAGCGAATTCCCTTCGTTTCTCTGCCCGACAACCGGGGATTTCCGATCGCCTGTAATGCAGGCTTGAAGGTGGCAAGCGGAGACGAGCTTGTGCTGCTGAACAACGATTGTACGGTGACCAGCAACTGGTTATCTAATATGTTGAACTGTTTATACAGCGCCGAAGATATCGGCATTGTTGGCCCCACTACTAATTATGCCAGTGGCAAGCAACAAGTTGATCTCGTATTCGAGACGATGGAGGAATTTCAATGGATCGCTTATGATCTGAATCAGCCAGATCCCTCAAAGTGGCAGCAGATCGACCGTCTCGTTGGTCTGTGTTTTGTATTCCGAAGATCGTTCATGGATCAAATCGGCCTGTTGGACGAACAGTTTACCCCGGGGCATTACGAGGACGACGATTACTGTTATCGGGCCAGATTAGCAGGTTATCGGCTTATCATGGCGGGTGATGTGATCATTCATCATAAGGGGAGCGCCAGTTTCCGTAAACAGGCAATAGAAGAAATCGAGAAGCTCATTACGATAAACCATCAGAAATTTATAGATAAGTGGGGGGTGGATCCTCGGAATTTTATATAGCGCTGAAACCTAACTACGAAGAGGTGATGTATTTTGAGAGGCGTTATTTTGGCGGGAGGGGCCGGAACTCGGTTGTCACCTTTAACTCGAATGTGGAGTAAGCATCTATTGCCTGTGGGGAAATTCCCTATGATCCATTACGCAATTGAAAAGCTGCGCGAAGCTGGGGTTGAAGACATTCTGTTGATCGTAAACAAGGAATCCATTGGACTGTTCTCTGCTTATCTTGGAAGCGGCAGGGAACTTGGTGTCTCGATATCGTATAAAATTCAGGAGCAGGCTGGAGGGATTGCGCAAGCTTTATCACTGGCAGAGAGCTTTATCCCCACAGGTGAGAAGTTCATTGTGCTGTTAGGCGACAATATTTTCCTGGATTCCCTGAAGGAGGCCTTAGAACTATTTTTGAATCAGACTGACAAGGCCATGGTGTTTTTGAAGGAAGTTAAGGACCCCCAAAGGTACGGGGTGCCCATTATTCATGGGGGTAATATTATCTTTATCGAAGAGAAGCCATCCACGCCCAAGTCCAACTACTGCGTCACCGGTATTTACTTATACGACAGCACGGTGTTCGATCTCGTTAGGCAGCTCAAGCCGTCCAACAGAGGGGAGCTTGAAATCACCGATGTCAACAATATATATGCTGTACAAGGACGTCTCGGCTATACGGTGCTGAACGGCTGGTGGACCGATGCCGGGACGTTCGAATCGCTAATCGAAGCCGGCAACAAAATGTTCAAGCGTGATGGCGATTTGCTATGAGTGAACCGTACGATTATTTGGTTATAGGAGGAGGCATAATCGGGCTCACGATTGCCCGTTCGCTCAAGATCAGGTATCCGTACAAGCGTGTGGGCGTGCTTGAGAAAGAAATGGATATCGCCTTTCATGCAAGCGGAAGGAACAGTGGCGTGTTGCATGCTGGGTTTTACTATTCGGCTGATAGTCTGAAAGCCAAGTTCGCAAGCGATGGAAATCGCGCAATGCGACAATACTGCCGCCAGCACAAGCTTGACGTAAATCCGTGCGGGAAGCTTGTCGTCGCTACGGATGAAGAAGAGCTGCTAGGGCTCGAGGAGCTGAAGCGGAGAGCCGATCAGAACGGAGTCGAGTTGATCTGGATGGACGAGGCGGAGATTGCAGTAATCGATCCGAATGCCAGAACGTACAAAAAAGCGCTGTATTCGCCCAACACCGTAACCGTGGACCCAGTCCAAGTATGCCGAACGATCTATGACGAATGTTTGCGAATTGGCATACAGTTTCATTTCGGGACTCAGTACCGTTCGCACAAGAAAGACAATCTGATCACGAATCAAGGGACTTTCCGTTGCCGGTACGTAGTCAATGCTGCCGGATTATATGCGGATCGGATTGCACATGATTTCGGCTTTGGCAAGGCGTATACGATCATCCCGTTCAAAGGCATTTATTTGAAATACGAGAAAAACAAAAGTGATGTGCGCACGAATATATATCCGGTGCCGAAGCTTTCCAATCCTTTTCTGGGCGTGCATTTCACGAAAACGGTCGACGGCTCGTTCAAGATCGGACCGACAGCTATTCCGGCTTTCTGGCGCGAGAACTATTCGGGGCTGCAGCGGTTCAACCTGATGGAGTTCGTCCGCATCGTCTACTATGAGACGAAGCTGTTTGTACGCAATTCATTCGGTTTCCGGGGTCTTGCCCTGAACGAGATGATGAAGTACATCAAGCCCTTGTTTATCAAACGCTCACTCCGGCTTGTGAGGCAGTTGGACCCTAAAGGGTTCGGATCGTTTGTGAAGCCGGGCATCCGGGCGCAGCTGCTTCATAAGAAAACGCTGGAGCTCGTTCAAGACTTTCTAGTAGAAGGAGACGAAACTTCAATTCATGTACTGAATGCCGTATCTCCGGCATTCACCTGTTCGTTCCCATTCGCCGAATATGTAACGGATTTAATCGCACAGAAGCAAGGAGAGGGTGTGTCATGAAGCTGTTCGAGACCAAACTGGACGGAGTCATGCTGGGTGAGCCGTTAGTCTTCGGTGACCATCGCGGATATTTCATGGAGAGCTACAATCGAAACCGATGGGAAGAGTTGGGTTATTCTTTCTCGTTCGTACAGGATAATCACTCTCTTTCCACACAAGCCGGTGTTATCCGCGGGCTGCATTACCAGTTGTCCCCGAAAGCGCAGACGAAGCTGGTACGTGTTTTGAACGGAGCCATCTACGATGTCGTAGTCGATATTCGAAAAGACTCGTCGACGTATGGCCAATGGGCGAGCTTTATCTTGAGCGATGACAATAAGCGGCAGTTGCTGGTGCCCCAAGGGTTCGCCCACGGCTTCTGCACGCTCACGCCGAACACTCAGGTTTTTTATAAGGTGGATCAGTATTATTCGCCGGAGCTTGACCGCGGCATCCGTTGGAACGACCCGGAACTCAGTATTGATTGGCCCACAACGAAGCCCGTGCTTTCGGAAAAAGATTTGCAGCTGCCGTTCTTCCGGCATGCCGAAACCGATTATCCGAAGGTGGTGGATTCATGAAGAACAAGACGATTCTGGTTACGGGCGCCGGAGGCTATATTGGCAGCGTGCTGGTGCCCAAGCTTCTGGTGAAGGGTTATCAAGTAAAGGCGCTGGACCGCTATTTCTTCGGAATAGACAAATTGGAGGAGCATCCGCGGCTCACGCTTATTCAAGAAGACTCCCGGCGCATGAAAGCGGAGGTGTTCGCCGGAGTCGACGCGGTTATCGATTTGGTCGCGATCTCGAATGACCCGAGTGGAGAGAGCTTCCGGGAGGCTACGGATCAAATCAACCATATCTCAAGGGTTAACACCGCCCACATGGCGAAACGTTTCGGGGTTCAGCGTTACATTCTGCCCTCCTCGTGCAGTATTTACGGCTTTCAGACTGGAGATCAAATGGTAGATGAGACTTTCCCGACCAATCCGCTCTCCGCATATGCCAAAGCAAATGAAAGAGCTGAGCTTGGGGTGCTGCCGCTGGCCGATGACAAGTTTACCGTAGTCGTCATGAGGCAGGCCACCGTGTACGGGTATTCCCCTCGAATGCGGTTCGATCTGGCGATCAACGGAATGACGTTGGGCGCTTGGGAGAACGGGGTTATCCCGCTTATGAAAGACGGCACCCAATGGCGGCCTATGGTACATGTACAAGATACCACGGATGTAATGTGTCTGCTGTTGGAGGAAGAACCTAGCAAGATTAACGGGCAGCTATTCAACGTAGGCTCCAATTCTAACAACTACCAGCTTGGAGAGCTGGCCAAAGAGATCGCAGCATCCCTTCCGAAGCCTGTGAAGATCGAATGGTACGGCGATCCGGATCATCGCTCTTATCGTGTCAGCTTTGAGAAGATCGGGCAAGTTCTGAATTGGACCGCTCAATGGACGGCAGCTGCCGGCGCTCTGGAAATTTACAAAGCCCTGGAATCAGGTCGGATCCCGAAGATGGAGCAGACGATTACGCTGCATTGGTACAAGGAATTGATTAAATGGCACGCGATCATCAAGCAAGCGGAGTTGTATGGGGGGATCTTGGACCTTCATGGGAGGCATGACGGATGAAACGAATCGTCCTCCTTGGTGCAAATGGACAATTGGGCACCGACATCTGCAAAACGTTATCGGACACGGACTTGTATGAATTGATAACCGTAAGCCGCAGCGAGCTGGATGTGGAGAACTGGCAGGAAGTCGGAACAGTCTTGTCGGCGCTCGCCCCCTTTGATTATTTAATTAACTGCACGGCGTATCACCGGACCGACGAGTGCGAGAATCATGCATGGAAGGCGTTCGCCGTTAATACGCTGTCCCCGAGGGAAATGGCGCTCGCCTGCGCCAGGCAGGGGAGCGGTTTCTTTCATTTCAGTACGGATTACGTATTCGATGGGTTGAAGACAGAACCTTACCAGGAGCATGACCGACCAGCTCCGCTTAACGTATATGGCATTTCAAAGTTGGCTGGTGAGCATTCTGTTCTCGCTTGCCATGACCGGACATTTCTGATCCGCGTGTCCTCCTTGTTCGGAGAGGCTGGAGCAAGCGGCAAAGGCGGCAATTTCGTGGAAACCATGATTCGCCTGGCGAGTACCGGAACCCCGCTTCGGGTAGTGAACGACCAGGTGATGTCGCCTACGCACACGCTCGATATCGCTAGAGCGGTCAAATGCTTCCTCGATACACAGGTGGGTTGCTATGGCATCTATCACTGCTCTGGGACGGGATATTGCAGTTGGTACGAATTCACATGCGAGATATTCAGGCAGATGAATCTGGATGTGGCGGTTTCCCCTGTATCGTCGGACTTTACAGGGAAGGCCAAGCGCCCACGGTTCAGCACCTTGGATAACGGGAAGCTTGCCCCGATCCATCAGATGCCGCATTGGAAAGACGCGTTGAGGGAGTATTTGGTATTGAAACAGCACATCCGCCAAAGGGGGTGAGATTACGTTGAATCGATTGCGTTTGCGGAAACTGAGCCGAAAACGGGCGAAGCTTCCGAAATCTGCGTGGAAGAGAGGGCGCGGGGCTGGCTTCCGACGAGGATGGAACGACGGCTATTGGCTCGGCCAATGTGAAGTCATTGCGCGGGGCAGACCCTCGGACGATGTGACTCGTCGGGACATGAAGGTGATGTTCATCAAGACGGACGGTGTGCCATATGCTTCGCTCGAACAGGGCATTTCCGAGGCTCTCGGCAAATTGGTCCGGGAAGCGGTCGTGGTAAGTCCGAAGGAGGAACCGGTCCGGATTGCGGCAGAGATTCGTCCGGACCTGGTTCTCGTACTGGACGCACTAGGGGTTTCGTTCCCTACGGCTTCAGCGGATGCTCTTCGCGAACTCGGCATTCGAACGGCGGTCTGGCTTCCGGACGATCCTTACCACAGTGACGTCTCCGTCGGTGTCGCTCCCCATTACGATTACGTGTTTACGCTAGAACAGAGCTGCATCCCGCTCTACAAGGATCTCGGGTGCCAAGAGGTTCATTATTTATCTTTCGGTGCAAGTCCGGAACTAATCCGCCCCACAGTGGTTGATTCGCAGTACCGCAGCGACATTTGCTTTATCGGCAGCGCCTTTGCCAATCGGGTCGCCTTGTTCGATCGGATGGCTCCTTACTTGGCCGGGAAGGACATGAAGATTATTGGGTATTGGTGGGAGAGACTTGCCAACTATGCCTTGCTGAGTAAACACATTCAGGGGATATGGCTGTCTCCCGAGGAAACGATGAAGTACTACTCGGGGGCCAAGATCGTAATCAATCTCCATCGCGGTGTTTATGAGGAAGCTCACAACAGCAACAGCCGCAACCTCCCAGCCTTCTCCGTCAATCCAAGAATGTTCGAAATTTGCGCCTGCGGTACGCTGCAACTGACGGATGCAAGAGACGAGCTCCCCCTTTTTTACAAGCCGGGCGTTGACATCGAGACATTCGCTTCCCCCGAAGATCTTATGTGGAAGATCGAGTACTTCCTGACACACGAGAATGAAAGACGACACATTGCGTTGAACGGGCTGTATAGAACGGTTCATGACCACACATATATGAACCGGGTGACGCAACTGTTGCAGATTGTATTCGGATCATGATCAAGACTGAGGTGGTGAACCATGCGGATTCGCTTGAAGAAAACAAACACGCTTAGAAAGCGGTCCTTGCTCCGCGGCAAGAAAGTACACCTGTCCAAACCTTCTAGCAATAGGAAGAAAGCCTCCATTCATGGAAGGTACAAGCAAGCTTACAATAAAGGTTTTGACAAAGGGCATCAATCAGGCTATCAGCAAGGCAGGTATGACGGCGAAGGTAACAATACATGGAAGAACGGCGTAGACGGTCTGATCGATACTTTTATTCCCGCATACGAAATCTTGCCGGAATATACCACGGAGCAAATAATCGCTTCCGGTGTAGAGCACTTGAGGCCGCATTTTCTACACCTTCTGAACCCGGATGAACTAGGTACCCGAATCATCCAGGCGCTCGATAACCGCACCCCGATGTCTGTAGTGCGGTTGGGAGATGGAGAGCTTCTGACGCTTGCCCAGGGAGCGGTGCTAAGCATTGAGCAGGTGAAGACAGAGGGTCACTTTCTCGAATATGCGGGCGTCCATGTACCCGACTATGAGGCCCGCGACATGCTTGCCGATGCGGTGCGCAAGGCGACAGTCGTAGGAATTCCCAAGCTAAGAATCCGGAATTTCCAGCCGCTCGCCTTTTCCGTGTTCCGTGCCCATGATATGGATTACCGCTCCATGACACTGACAGATTCTCTGATCAATTATTACTTGTATCAAGCTGGCTATTTATCAAGAATCGCTGAGGGACGCCGGGTGTTGGTGATAGGCAATCTTGCAGCCGGACTTGCAGATCTGTTAAGAGCGAACGGAGTGCAGGTGACGGGTGCACTTGCTCCGGTCAAGGGAGTCAAGGATGTTACGCGTATTGTAAATGAAGCGAAACATAAGGAATTCGACCTTGCCCTAGTTGCTGCAGGCATCTCTGCCGTTCTTATCTCGCAGCGAATTGCGACCGAGTTGGGAAAAGTGGCGGTCGACTTCGGTCACCTTGCCGATTCCATGCTGAAGGGGGAAGCACCTTACAAATAATCAAAATGAAAGGAGTGAGGAGAATTGGTGTTGCGAGGAGGAAGCTTGAGAAAGCAAAGAAAGCGAGTAAAACCAATAAAGCGAAGAAAGCGATTGTACATTCGTGCGCCGCGCTACCAATTGGGACATCAAGCTGGGTACGACCAGGGCAATTCGGTAGGATATGTCAAGGGCTGGGGGCAAGGAATAACAGCCTATTCGACTCCATTCGATGGAACGAGCATAATCATTCCGACATATAACCAGCTGGAATTGCTGAAAGCCTGCATCGAGAGCATCCAGACCTACACGCCGGAGCTGCACGAAATCATTGTAATCGATAACGGATCGACGGACGGAACGTCCTCTTATTTAAATACGATGGCCGACCGCATTCGAAGTAAATTGTTTCCGGTGAATTTAGGGTTCGCCGGAGGTACCAACCAAGGGTTGATGATGGCACGCGGAACTACATTGATGATGTTGAATAACGATACCGTCGTAACCCATGGCTGGCTTACCCGGTTATTGGAATGTTTGCGCAGCCAGTCCAGACCAGCACTGGTTGGTCCGGTGACGAATTATATTAGCGGTGATCAGCTCATTGACACGAACTATCGGACGATGGCGGAGATGCACGCGTTTGCGGGCGATTACCATCAAGCCAATCGCGGACAATGGAGATCGACTGGTCGGCTAACCGGATTTTGCGTGTTGTTTACCCGTGAATCGTTCCGAAGAATTGGCTATATGGACGAGGGGTTCGTTATAGGCAACTGTGAAGACGATGATTTCGGGCATCGGGCAAAGCTGCTGGGACATGATTTGATCATTGCGGCCAATACGTTTATTCACCATGAGGGAAGTAAGACGATCAAGACGCTGGATCGTGCTCAATTCGATGAAATCTACGGAAACAACCTTGCCTTTTACTCGAAAAAGTGGGGAGAAACAAGCTCCTTACTGTCTGAGTTGGCACCGTTCCGGGATGAGACGCTAGCTATGACCGATTATTATCCGGAGTATGTGATCGTACAAGGGCCCGGAATCGATCAATACTGGATCGAAGGCGGCATCCGTTATCCGGTGGAGAGTGCCGAAGACGTTCAGGCGGTCCGGCTGTCTCAGACCGATCTGTGGAATTGGCCTGTCGGTGATAGTGTAAGCCAGGAACAATTGGAACGCAAACTGGAAGCCTTGACAAGCGGTCGGAGTGTTGATGGGGTTATTCCCGATGGCTCTCTCATCCGAACGGAAGAAGGACTTCTTTGGCAGCTAAGGCAAGGGACATTGCACAGGATCCATACAGAGTTGACTTTTAGTGAGTGGAAACTGGAGAGTCGGTCCGTTCAGCCAATCACGAATGAGGAAGCAGCCGTGTATAGACACGGTAAGCCGATCCTTGCTCCACCACGCATCAAAGCAAGTAATATTTGAGATAATCTGTCCGGACG
>NZ_JBFUIX010000090.1:0-24373 GCF_056401635.1 Paenibacillus sp. P4_E11
GCTTAGCATTTATGACCGCTGGAACGAGCCATTAAAAAGCATAATTCGAAGAAAGTTCAATCCCACGGTTAGGATCAAGCTTCCATAATATGTACAGAAAGGCCGCCGATTACTCGACGGCCTTTCTGGTGATTCAACTATCGTTCCCGTTTAGTTTAACGTCTTAATGAACAAGATTTCTTAAGGTCCGCCAGTATCTTGCCAATACTGTTCTTTCTAACGGCGGGATTTTTATAGTGGCTTATTCCATTAATACACTTTGATTTTTGTGGATACAACAAGCTCTTGAAAATTTCATATGCCACTGGATCTCTGTGAAATGCTTCCATAAAATCATCTGGTATTCTTATATCTATCCGTCTGTTTTCATAAATTTCATCAATAAAAAGTTCTAAATAATGCGCGATTTTCCCTTCGGGTGTATAACTTTCTAATACTCCAAACTCAGGGTCATAAAAAATACCATCATAATAAAGCACACTATGTGCATATGTCGGGAAATTGACCCCTAACACACATAGCGGGGGAAGTTCATCAATGTTATCAACAGAACGCCAGCTTAAATAATCAATCTTATATTTTTTTAATGCTTTATAAAAATGAGAAAACCCTGATCCTCTCTTGCCTTTCATCGCCGAAACTGCTTCCTCTATTGGAATTTGTGCAACCATTGCTAAACATGCTTCATCACATGATGAGAAATCTGGTTGCGGTACATAAGTAATTTTGAATTCACTCAATTTAAACACCTCAAATTTATGACTAAGTGTTGTCTCAACAGCACCCCTATTTACGTTTTTTTATTTTCTTTTAACGTACACTTGGAGCTTTTCGACATAGGCTTTCATATGCCATTCATTAGAATCGTTGGGATACCCCAATTCTTGACTGATGATAAGATGATACTGCTGAAATAGATCTGCAGATGTCATATCGTAGTAATAACTTTGAATGATTTTTCGGTCTGCATCAAGAAGTGATATGACAGTGACATTAGGCTTAACCTCAATGTGGAATGTATGCCACTCGTTATAGCTAAATGCGTTTCGAGTGTGTTGTACATTTGACCCAGAAACAGCACTTACAAATTCCCGATCCTCCCCATAATTACCACCGCGGATCGCAACTTGAATGGAATTCGAAGTTTTCTTGTCATACATCCACAATTCCATAATCCCGTCAATGTTGCCCAACGGCTTGAATGTCAGTTCAACAATTGTATTCGGGACAAGAGTTATCGAATCTTTGTTTGCAAATCCTCTTCTCTTGCAAGTGGGTCTCTCCGACGTATGTACCAATAGCACCTTCCTGTTTTCGACTTCGACCAACTTAAGTGTCTGAGGAAACCCAGTATAGTTCGGGATAAATTCAGCACCCTCCCACTGGTCTAAAGAGAAAACTGCGAAATCCTGATTGAAAACAAGTATATCCGTTTTCTCGTTGAATGGTACAGCCTTGACAATAAGCATTTCATTTATCGACATGTTAAGAGCATATCCAAGCAAGGGTAACATCGACGTATCTGGCAACGAAAGTCCATTTTCCCACTTGGAAACCGCTTGTGCCGTAATATTCAACATCCTCGCCRAATCGTCTTGTGTCATACCGAATCGTTTTCTTCTACTTGCTATACCTTCTCCAACTGCAATAGGATCAATCAACTAAAATCTACCTCCATAACAAAGTTTATTAACCTAGCTTAAGTATGGATGGATTCTGAAGGTAAGTACAGCAACCCTTGGAAAAGACAACTCAACTGTAGGTTGATTGGACGAAGGTAATGAATTAAACGCTACACTGGAATGTATTGAACTATCCTGCCCGTTTGTTTAATGATTCGTGCGGCGGTGAGTCGGGCCCATTGGCCTGAATAGTAACTCGAGTTCGTGTCGTCGGTTTGCTTCAAATGAGACAATAGTACTCCGATAAGTTGGTTCCTCCTCCTCTGTCCATTTTATGGTGGTTCTTAGCTGCTATCCGTTGACATCAACTTACGAGATTGGTCCCCTTGATCATAGATGCCCTGCTTGTAAAGTTTTCTCCCACTCTACCCATGAAGAACAACGCAACCAGGTGCCGATCTCATCAGCCGCAGTCACCCGTGCAACTCTTTTAAACTATTCGGAGCCACTGTTTTGACAGAACACCATTCTGTGGGGCATGTTGTCAAGTTCTTGTCATTGCCCCGAGACAAGAACTTGACAACATAAATGAAAAGAGCCACGATATACGCGACTCTCAATGTGGTAATGTCCTTGTAATCCGACATTAGGTACAGGGATTATACTAGAGTACCAACACACATAGAAAGCTGCTAACCATCCCTAAGAAGCGATTGTTAGCAGCTTTTCTTAACACCGTGATTTCCATCCGGCTCTACCCATACTTAGGAACCAACTTGTTCTGCACGGAACGAGAATGGAAGTGCCGCAATCTGATCCAGCCAGCCTTTATATTGTTTGAATGAGAACCCCGGCGATCCCATCATATAGTGGTTGCCATACGTCACTCCGCCTATGGTCCACTCGATCAACAGCAGGCGCTGGGCACTGTATGGTGCACGAATCTTCCCAATCTCGACTGTACGGCCCGGCATAACTTCAAACACGCCTTCAAGCATCGATTCCCCGCTGTCTGCATCCCATACGCGGAATGTTCCGTTCGCAACCTGATTGGAGTCGTTGCCGACCTTCGCGGTAACGTGCCAGTTATGCGGTTCGTCAATCATGACACATACCGGCTGCTGCACCCGCTTAATGTAGTGATAGGCCAGCTTCTTACCGCCATAGTAATCCACGACCGCATCCGAGAACTGCGGCCAGCCGTCGAGTAAATTCCACCACAGAATACCCGAGCATTGTGGCTTCATCCGGGAATTTTCAATAAAATACTTTTTGGCTTCAGCCTGAGAAATTTGGGACGCCAGTATAAAATCCTCAATCGTATCGGGAATTTCCCCGAACAATTCGCCAATCTGATCTGCCATCAGCTTCACACGGAAATGGTACATCGACTCGGGGTCACCAAGCGGATCGGTGCCATGCGTAATCCACTGTTTGTTGTCTTGCCATGGCCATAGATAAGCTGGATCGAGAAATTTCTTCATGGTCGACATATTCGGACAGCCGTGATAACCCATCTCACCAATAAAATGCATGGTCGCCGTGGAATAGAACACGCTCTTGAAGTAGTCCCGCACGCCCCACAAATGCCGCTCTGGCCAAGCAGTTGGTGTGTTCAACTTGTAGGCTTCTGGAGATACATAGGGGGAGCTTGGCACATACGGACGATATGGGTCGCATTGGAACACCACTTCCGGCAGCACCTTGCGAGTCAGAATGTTCTGATTGGGGTCGAGCCCTCGCAGCAAGAAAAACTCGTCGCATTCGTTATCGCCAGCCCATACCGCAAGCGAAGGATGATTAYGCAGCTTCCGCACGACAGCCGTTGCTTCCTTACGCAGCATGTCCTGGAATTCTGGCGCCTGCGGGTAAATCGCACAAGCCATGGCGAAATCCTGCCACACAAGGATACCATGCTGGTCGCACAGATCGAAGAAAGCGTGGTCCTCATACACATTCCCACCCCAGGAACGCAGCATATTACAGTTCAGGTCAACGGCATAATCAATCGCTTCCGCATATCTTGCAGCATCCTTGCTATGAAAAATATCCATCGGCACCCAATTCGAGCCCTTAATCTGAATAGGGACACCGTTTACTTGAAACTGAAACTGCCCAGGCTGCTCCAGCGTCGTTACATCGCTGCGAAGCAGCTCTAACGTCCGAATGCCTATCGTATCCGTTCGACAGGCAATTACTTCATCCTGGTGGAGTAACTCCGTCGTCAGTGTATATAAATCCGCTTCTCCATATCCACGTGGCCACCACAGCTTCGGGTTTTCCACGTTCAACTCGATGTTTCCATAGGCAAATTTCAGCGTCTTGGTCACGGTAAATGTAGCGTCACGACATACGCCCGTCACACGCAGCTTCAGATCAGACAGCTTGCGCGGCTCAACAGCCAGTTGATAATACAGCTGAACCGTTGCCTTCTTGTTCGTCGCTTTAGTCGTCGTCACGTATAGCTCAGCAATTTCATTCGGATCGTGAACGACGACTTCCACGGACCGCCACAGTCCGAAGGATACCGCCCTTCCGAATATATCCCAACCGAAGCTATGCGGAGCCTTGCGAATCCAGAGCGACTCGAAGTTGACCGGCAAAGCGTAGCTCGACGGATCGTACGTTTTCTGAAGCRCTTCCAGAATAGGCGATTTCAGCCGGATGGAGAGCACATGTTGTTTACCAGGTACGAATTGTCCGGTTACATCGAAACGATGCTCGATCAACATATTATCGGAACGGCCAATCTCACGACCGTCCAGCCAATACGTAGCGAAACAATCCACGCCGTGAAACAACAGCTCCACCGTTGGTTTTTTAAGCACGCCGCCCCCTTCACCTTGTGAAAACGGCAGCTTATTCGTCAGCTCATCTACCGTGAACTCGCGCTCATACCACCATTCATACTGTTCGTATTCCAACAATTGGTGAATATTGTCGCCGATACGCGGGTCTGGAATAACACCAGCCGCCACGAGATCCAGCTCTACATTCCCCGGAACAACAGCGGATATCGGTTGTCCGACTAAGCCAAGAGTGCCCAAGCCGGATGGATGATCAATCGGATATTGCCCCTGCGGAAAGTAATAAAGCTTCCACGGTCCATCTAACTTATGCGATTTCATTTGCGCAATCAGCTGTCCCACCCCAATCGTCACTTGGCTTGCCCACACTTCATAAGAACTCCCTGAATGGCATAAGTCCCAGCTTGCCAGCTTAGGGCTTGATTATTTTGCACGACCAGCCGTTGATAGGCCTTTTCCGCCAGCTGTCGCATGGGTTGCTTGTAAGCGACAAGTGGATACTCGTCGTGGTCCGGCATATAATCGACAGTCGCCAGTGGAATCTGCTCGCCCTCAAGCCCACTTTCACGTAAATACCGTGCTACGAATAATCCGATCCCGCCACTGTTGCAAATAATACCTGCCGGCAACACACCCTCGATACGAAGCCGTTCCATCAGCTTGTGGATTTCCTTCTCTTCCTTGTTGCGCCAGGGAATATTGTATATTTTACCGGTACCGTTACTTACCTTGAGGAAAGCTTGTTCACGTGCTACAGCACTCGGAAGATCCAGTCCTTCGTAGCCGATATATACAATATCTCCCGAATACGTTTCCCGAATATGTGCATACAGCGAAGTGACCGCATGTTCATTATCCAATAGCACACAATCCGCCACAGGGTTATCAAAATCTTGATCAAAAAACACGAAATTCATGCCAACTGCACGCAATCGCTTCAAAAGCTCAAAGTCGATTTGTGTAGTCTGCGGCCACATAACCACATTCCGAATATTTTTCTGCATCAAACGATAGAAGAGCTTTACAGACTGGTAAGCTACGCCCTGAAAATCTTGTTTGAACAGCATGAGGGATCCGTTCTCTTCAGCAGCCCCTTCAAAATACTCCATGAACTTGGAAAAGAACGGATCCTGGACAGCAGCAACAAGTGCAATGAGATCCAGAGAACCGCTGAATCCACCCTCGCGCCTCGTGATGACTGTTCCTTGTCTGGGGATTCCCGTAAGAAGTCCCTCTTGCTTCAATTCGTCCAAGGCTTTACGCACAGTCACACGACTCAGACCATATTGCTCACATAATTCATGCTCGGTTGGCAAAGTCTGTCCAATCTCATAAGTGCCATCAATGATTTTCTTCAAGATTTGGTCTTTCAATTGAAGATACAGGGACATGCTTGCGTACCGACCTTTCTTGCCATAACCAGTTTATTTCGGCTTTACCACACCCGAGTCATCAGCAAAATAATCTATGGGCAGACGTCCGAATCGCTCTGTTGGAATGTCGCCATGCGGGTTATACCGATTTTCATCTACACCTTGCATCATAAAAGCTTTGAATCCAGGGGATCGTGTCATATCGCATTTAACCTCAGTCGAAGAATAGCGAATGGTCAGTCCAACACGCCAGCGATCCGATGTATTCGGTGGAGAACCGTGCACTATATTGTCATCATGCAGCGACAGTTGACCGGCTTGGAGGATCAGTGACTGCGCATCGGCCTCATTGAAGGTGCCTTCCTCTAATTCTAACGTAAGCACTGAATTATCCGCAATCGATCGATGCTTGATCAAGCCTTTATTGTGTGTACCTGGTATAACGCGCATAGCACCATTCGCTTCATCTACATCCGTGAATGCCAGCCATACGGTTACCGAATGATGCGGGCTAAGCGGCCAATAATAGGCATCCTGATGCCAAGCGACACGGTCTGGTGATTTCGGTTCTTTCGCAAAAAATTGGGAGCCCCACATAAAAAAATTCGGTCCAAGGATGCCTTCAACGTAAGCCAAGATTTGCGGGTTCTTACTGATGTCATAAATCCACTTGCTTGTTAGGTGCCAGTCGCGGATATGCAGCATCTGCTCACCTGCCTCTAGCAATGCCTCCAATTGCTTCAATTCCTCACGCATCCCCGCAATCTCTTCCTTGGTGAACACCGGCGGCAGTCCAACTAAATATCCATTATCCGCGTACCGTTGTTTCTGCTCTTCCGTCAACTGATAAATTTGCGACATGGATGAACCCTCCCAATAAATCTAATTGTATTATCGATTAATACAATTAGATTGTATGAGTGTTGGGGATTATTGTCAATGGGTATTTCATTGTCAGGACCTATGCATTTCGAGGGAAACCTTGGTAAATTTCGTGCAACAGTTCTCAAAAGCCAGATCTTGCTTGGCGGTTCGAAAGAACACTTCGATGCGCCAGCGTTTCACAAAGGTTCGCATCACCTCTTCCAGAACATCGTAGCGATTGCTGATCGCCCACATCTGCGATATGGACGAACTTCGAAGACGAGTGCTTGCTGACGAGTTAAGTCTGGCTGCCGACGTATTCGATATCGAGTCGCTGCCGCTGATCGACCCGCTGCTGGGACGGCATAATGTCGTACATACGCCTCACAATGCAGATCGTACGAAAGAAGCCATCAGTATGCGGCTAATCTGTATGAACAGTTCCTGCCCTGTAACCGCTGATCCGTACAATCGCCTAGTGTTGACAGCTGAGCTGTCGAACGAGGGAGACTGTCCCAAAAGTGGTTCTAATCATTGAACTGGTCACCATAATTACACATCCAAGAACCTCCGTTTCCACCGATTTGAGTGGAGAAGGGGGCTCTTTGCACATGAAATAGCTCTAAATGAGGCTAGCATAGAGTCCGTGTAACTCCCCGCCATTATATGATCAAGCCTTTTTGAACTCTTTGGGCGGCAAGCCCGTATAGCTGGCGAATACTCTGCCAAAGTACAGCGGGTCCTGGAATCCGACCTCCCTAGCGACTTCGGATATTTTCATGTTGCTGTTTTGCAGCAGATGTTTTGCTTTATCGAGTCTTACTTTGGTGATGTATTGGGTCGGAGTGTAACCCGCCACTTTTTTGAAAATGATCGAAAAATAACTGGAGGATAAAGAGGAAAGCTCAGCCAGCTTTTCTCGCTCCAGCGGCTCGGCATAATGAGTTTTAATATATTCCATACACTGCTTGATGGAACGATGAATCCGGTCCCCTGAAAGCGTCTGCGTGTGCAGGTCGATCACATCGTTTAGCAGGTTAAAAAAAGCGAGACGAGCTTTCCACTCATAATCCGCGTTTTTCCCGTCCCATAGATCGTGCAGATGCCGCATATGGTTGGCAATGCTGTTGACATCGGGGACTTTCATCGTAATCGGAAGCGGGAGGTTTCGCTCGGCAGGTCCGGAGCATTTTACAGCATCACCACCCCAGTCAACCAGCACATAATCGTAATGAATGGAGTAAAATTGCAGGCGTCGGTCTGCCGGTGAGGTAAGCCGAATCTGGCTGCCAAGCGGAAAATAAAAAACCGAACCGGCCGAAAGCGAGTAACTGACATCGTCAACGTCCAGTGTAGCTTGCCCCTCGAACGCGAACATAAAGTTTCTTCTATAGGAGGACTGCGATTCGAAGGCCAGGACTCCTTCTTGTTTACGAAGTGTCCAAAACGATCGCTCCCGCAATACGACATCAATGATCCGGGGGTGGAATCTGGAGAAAAAAGCGTTGTCCATTTTGTCACTCCTTGACCTGTAATAAAAAATAATCGTTCTACACTATTAAGTATAAGGCTTTAAATCCTTAAAGGAATGGAAAAAAGAACAGAATTACGGATTTTTGATTGATCAACTATTTTTCCGTGTTTTATTTCTTTATTCCATTTACTCCAAACTGGGTTTCTATATAGAATTCATAGTGAAAGTGCTTTCACCAGCAAGTTTCAGAATAGGGGGGATTACTCGATGAATAAACAATCGGACCAAGCTGATTATAAGGCGGATACCAGTACGGATACGATCGATTCAACAATGGGGGAGCGCTTTATCAGTAGAAGAAAGCTGCTGACCACGATTGGGATTGCCGGAGTCACTGCAGCCTCGGCGGGTTTGTGGAAGGGGAACGGCTTACTTCCTGCCTTCGCCAAGGAGAACTCAGTAACGGACTCTGTATATGGTGAAGCCTATAAAGAACATTGGAATAACTTCGGCGGTTCCCGAATTAGCACTACTAAGTATGGGGTTCCTGTCGGCGATGGTTCTGCTGTAGCCAAATTGCAGGAGCTGATCGATAAACAGGTGCCGATCTGGATAGACGGCGACCACCTGATCGATTCGTCGCTGGTGCTTCGCAATACCGACATGGTCGGGCCAGGCAAGCTGCGAATCGTAAGTGACGCCCAATTTCAGGTTACACAGCCGAGCTTCGTTTTTGCAGATTCCGCTATCGCCATGCCTGGAGGTCTCGGACAGTACAAAGTAAATTTGCAATTCCGTGTGGAATTCCGCAATTCGGTTGCCGGGAAGCCGCATACGCCGTTTCGGTTCATCGGTCTTATAGACTCTACGATTCAGCTTGATTGTGAATGCTGGGGCTCCGGCGACGTGACTCAAACTAATTTGCCGGACTTTTATTTTTACAACAACAGGGTTAGCATCCGCGGTCGCTATGTTGTGCATCAGAGGCTTCCCGGACAATCGCTTGGCGGTATGTGGGTTCGGGACGTCTACCTCGGCAGCGATATAAGCAGGCGCTCGACAAGCGTCATCGTAGAAGACGGAACTTATATTTACAATGATGGGGCGGATGAAGCGCTCGCTTTCTTTAACCCGAACACCGGTCGCTATCAAAACTGCGGAGTACGTGCTGCCGTATTGCACGGCCGGCGGATCGGCCTCAGCTTCCTGAACTTCTCAGGCAACTCGATGCGCGTTTCGGACGTATCTGGTTTTGCTCACAACACGATCGTTATGGTGGACGGGCTTGGACCGGGACAGGGCGCAGTGAAAGCAGATTTCACGGCACCGGAATTAGCAGGGGTGCAAGTGTTCATACATGGTATAGATGACGTCACAAGCGGTGCGGCCTTTGCATGTGCCTACCGTAATTCCAACGTCCGCTCCGACGCCGCGTTGCCGTTATTGTATAATTGCAAGGCCTATCTTAATCTGGATAGTCAGCCGACACGCGAGCTGAGAGCTTTCGACAACCCGATGAATCTTGCAAATTGCGACTATTCCAAGCTTAGCGCCGCCAGTTTTAACTATGGGATTATTAGTAAAGGAAGCGGAACTGTAAACGGCGGACGATACACAGGCGCCCTGACGCGCGATATAGAGAACGTATCTATGGCTGTCAATTGTATGCCATCGACACATAACAATATCAAATATGCCAGCCTCCGAAACCGCAAAGGTGAAACGGTCGTAACTACAGACGCTACCGGTAAGGCTCAAATTCAACATTCTATCTTTGCTACGCCGACCTATAAAAGTGCAGTTCTAATTAACGCGCCTCTACGGGCCGTTCATATAATTAGCGCCGACCAAAACTATTTGTACGTACAGATTACGAATCCGGCTACAGGAAACCATGATCCCCATCAATCGTTTAGGGTTGCATGGCAAGTAGACGGATGATAGCTGGCAGCTTTCGCATGATGAGACTATATACATAACTAGGGGAGAACTTTCTATGAATCAATTTAATACTAAAATAAAACGAATCCTAACATATGCAGCCGTTACCGCATTGATGATAACAACCGCTTGTTCAAACGGAGGGGCGACTAAAGATCCGGCAGCAGAAGCTTCGAATTCCGAGGGTGTCAAGGATGTGAGCCAAGCCCGGCTAAGCGGGACTGAACTGTTGGTCTACTCTACAATACCTTCTATTACAAAGGAAGAGTTTGAACGTACGATGGCCGCTCCAATTCGTGCGCAATATCCGCATTATACGCTGCGATATGTTGTGACAGAAAAAGATCTTAGCATGGAACACCTGGTCACCCGAGGCGAGGTTCCGGATATTACAATAACTTCACTGAGCGGAATGAACAGCAGCCTGACATCGTTTAATTTACAATATGACCTGGCTCCTCTTATTAAAAAATATAACTACGATATAGGCCGATTCGAACCGGCTTCGATCCAATCGGTGCTTAATGCTTCGGGCGGCAAGCTGTATGGGTTGCCGAAATTTTTGAGCAGCATCGTACTTTTTTATAACAAAGATCTGTTTGACCGATTCAGTGTTCCATATCCGAAAGATGGAATGACATGGGATGAAGTGTACGATACGGCTGTACGCATGACTCGTTCGGTGGAGGGTGTCCAGTACCGGGGTATGTCGATGTTTTATAGCAATATGTTTACCGAAAACCAGCTTTCCCTGCCTTTCATTCATGCGACGGAAGATAAATCTACGGTTAATACGACCGGATTTCAGAAAATACTTAATACGTATAAACGGTTTTACGACATTCCGGGCAACAAACCGGAAGGTGACTTTTCCGCTAATTCAGAACTTACCGCATTTAACAAAAACAAAAATGTGGCCATGGTTACTTCCCCGATGTCTGGATACGGCCGGTTCGAGAACGATCCGGATCTGAACTGGGATTTAGTGGCTGCACCAACGTATCCTGAAGCAAAGCGCATCGGATTTCAATCGAACACCATCTATTATTTCGTCAGTAATGTGAACGGAAAGGCCGAGCAGGCATTCCAGGTCGTAGCTCATTTATCTTCGGATGAAGTGCATAAGCTTGGAAACAAGGAAGGTCGTCCGACAAGCTTGAACAATGAAGAGATTCGGACAGCTCTCGGTAAAGATAATCCAAAACTCCAAAATAAAAACTTCAAAGCGTTGTTCTATAACCAATTCGCGCCCACACCCGCCACAAATCCTGCATGGGATGGCAAGGTCAGCGGCAGCAACGCATTGCTAACCGAATATACCAAGATGATCAAAAACGGAACGGATGTAAATACAACACTCCGAGTGACTGAGGAGAAAATCAACCAGGCCATTAACACAGCGAAAAGCCAATAAAGAAACAGGTAAAACATCGGGTATGATTATCCGGTGTTTTTGTCAATGAATAGTTGGAAAAAGATGGGCGGGAATTTTAGATAAGGCCATAGGAACACCTATTGGGTCAACACTGTAGGCAAGCGCTTGTTCATCCTGGACCAAACCGAATTCCCTGCCCTTAGGATCGAAGATTCCAACCTTCAACCTTATATTCCCAGCCAGGAACGTCCAATCCGAACACGAACCTCTGGATCGCTTTGGCCACGCCGTCCCGATTGTTCGAATCCGTCACTGCACCGGCAATCGCCTTGATCCCTGCCTCCGCATTGTCCATCGCAACGCCAAGTCCGGCGGCCTTCAACAAATGACGGTCGTTCTCACTGTCCCCGATCGCCATCACGTCGGCCATCTCTATTCCCAACAGCCCGCATACTTCCCGGACTCCGCTCTCCTTCGTGATCCCTTTCACGGATATCTCCAGATTGACAGGGGCCGAACTAGTCAATTCCAGCGTGCCCCACATCTGCAGCTCCTCGCGGATTTGCTGGAGGACATTGAGAACCTCATGCCGGATGCCGAATTTCATCCAGTCCCGGTCGAACATCGTCACATCCCAATTCCGCCGACTGGTCAGACTCTCCACGCTATAGGCCCAGAACATCGCCTCCCAGCGTACGGCAAGATCGTGCATAAGTCGAACTTCTTCCCGTGGCAGCAGCGTACGTTTCCATAGACGCCCCGGGCTTTTCCAGATCTCAGCCCCGTTCAACAGCACCATCGGGGAGGCCAAACAGAGTTCCTGCCAAAATAGCTCCGCGGTCTGGACCCCCCTCCCGGTCGAGAACAGCACGGTCACCCCGCTGTCAGCCGCCCGCCTCAGCCACAGCTTGGTCTCTTCCGTGATCGTCTTCTCATCGGTAAGCAGTGTTCCATCCAAATCCAAAGCGAGCAATTTATATGTGGTCATCCTTTACGTTCCTCTCGAAACCGAACCTTACAGCGACAAACTGTCTACCGGAACTTCGAAGAACCGTTTCAACACGAGACCGACGGCCAAGACGGACTCGTTCGGCTTCAGCTTCAATTCGATTAGGCGCACGCCTCTGCAAGTTTCGGGGATATTAGCAAGCACTTTCTCTTTCAATCTGGGGACCACGGTGTCCCCTAACGTTTCCAATATGACGCCGGTCAGCAACACATGATCCGGATTCAGAAACGTTATGATGTTGCTGACGGCCGTCACGATAGCCGATTCGATCTTCTCATAAAGTTGTAGCGTGGGAAAATCGTTCTCTTGGACACGCTTGGCGAATTCCTCGATCGTAAGACCGGTATTGCGCTTCAATCCGCTTGTCGAAGCAAGTGTCGTCAAGCACCCTACACCCCCACAATGACAGCGGTAGCCGTCTGATCCTGCAAACGCCTTGTAATGTCCCAACTCGCCAGCGACGAAATGGGAACCGATGATTAATTGACGATTGGCCACGATGGCGCCGCCAATCCCGTAATCGAATTTCAATGTTATATTGTTAGCAGAGCCGTTCAAACAGCCGTGCATATTTTCGTTCAAAGACAGCAAGTTCACATCGTTCTCCAAGTAACAAGGCAGTGCATAGTTACTTTCGATCCATTCGGCCAAAGGGAATCGCTTCCACCCCAAGCCCGGAGATCGGAGCACAATACCTTGCTTGGAATCGACCAGTCCCTGGATGCTCAAGCCGATCCCCTTCACCCGACTGGAATCGGGGAGAAGCGCGAGAAGTTCATCTATGACGGATGAGACGATGGCGAACAAGCTTTCCTCGCTCTCATACTTATTCACGGACCGTTCGGCGGTGCCTAGGGGTTCGTACCGGAAATTGCACAACGTGCCTCGAACGTATTTGCCCGCAAGCTCAATGCCGATCGCCATCATGCCAGTGCCGTTAATCGTCAGCGGGACCGGCTTGCGGCCGCCATTGCTAATGCCGGGTGCTCCTTCGACCACCGCATCCTCGTCCAGAAGACGGTTGACGATATTGGTAACGGTCTGTTGGGTCAGTCCGGTCTTCTCGGCGAGATCCACTCTGGATATTGGACCTTCCGCGAATATGAGATGCTGCACTTTCTTCTGGTTGATCGATTTCAATAATTGGTGGCTCGTCGTTTTCTCCGTTCCCATCCCTACACCGACCTTTCTCCGCTCCATCTTACCATAACATCCGATTTCCGTAATCTTCCTTATCCTTTGAGCGCCCCGATCATAATGCCTTTGACAAAATAACGCTGCAAAAACGGATAAAGCATCAGCACCGGAAGGTTGGCCACGACTACGACCCCGTACTTGATCCCTTCAATCTCCATGATCTTCTTGACCAGGGAGTCGTCGGTCATGTCCACCATATCCTGCATTTGCCCCTGAATGAGGATTTCCCTCAGGATAAGTTGAAGCGGAAATTTGTTACGATCCTGCAAATAGATAAGCGCGCTGAAAAAAGCATTCCAATGAGCGACCGCATAGAACAGGATCATGACCGCGATGATCGGCATTGACAACGGAAGCACAACACGGGTAAGAACACGGAAGTTGTCRCAGCCGTCGATGGAAGCGGCTTCCTGCATCTCATGCGGGATACTGGTCTGGAAAAACGTTCGCATGATGATGACATTGTAGACGGATATGGCGCTAGGCAGAATCAACGCCCACATCGTGTTCAGCATCCCCAGATTTTTGATCAGTAAATAAGTAGGCACAAGACCGCCGCTGAAAAACATCGTGAAGACGATCAGCGCCGTGATGAGATGACGCCCTTTCAAATCCCGCCGAGAGAGCGGATAAGCTGCACAGATCGTTAGCACCAGATTGACGGTCGTACCCACTACAGTATAGATCAAGGTGTTAGCATAACCGGTCATAATATCTTTGTTCTCAAATATCCGTTTGTATCCGTTAAATGTAATCTCTTTGGGCCATAGCCACATATYGCCCGAGACGATGTGAACGGGATTGCTAATCGAGGCGCTCATCACGAATAGGAGCGGATACAGGACGGCCAGCGAAATCCCTACGAGCAGTGAAATGTTAATGATATCAAATAAACGGTCTCCCCGGGTTTGTCCCACGGTATATCCCTCCTAATTACCACAAAGCCGTCTGATTCAAGCGGCGTGAGATGAAGTTGACCAAGATCAGCAGAATAAAGTTCACCACGGAATTAAACAGGCCAACCGCAGCCGAGAAGCTGTACTGGGCGCCCAATATCCCGCTCCGGTACACATAAGTGGAGATGACGTCCGAGCTGTCCATATTAAGGTTGTTCTGCATCAGGAACACTTTCTCGAAGCCTACCCCCATCAGCGATCCCATCTGAAGGATAAGCAGGATCACGATAGTTGGCAATATCCCCGGAATGTTGATGTGCCATATGCGCTGGATCCGGTTGGCCCCGTCCACCCTAGCCGCTTCATGCTGCTGCGGATCGATACCGGACAACGCGGCCAAATAGATGATCGAGCTCCACCCCATCTGCTGCCAGACGCCGGAGAAAACATAAATCGTCTTGAACCAGCCCGCCTCCGTCATGAACGAAATCGGCTCGATGCCGAACAACTTCAGGAAGTGATTGACCATGCCCGTATTCGGGTTCAAGAAGATGAAGATCAAGCCGACCATGACGACAGTGGACAAGAAGTGCGGCGCATACGTAACGGTCTGCACGAATTTCCGGAGCTTGGACTGGCGAACCTCATTGATCATAAGGGCCAGAAGGATCGGGACAGGGAATCCGACGACCAATTGATACAAGCTGATCCCGAGCGTATTTTTCAACAACCGCCAAAAGAAGTAACTGTCGAAGAACCGGTGGAAATGCTTGAAGCCGACCCAGGGGCTGCCCCAGATACCTTTCTTAGCTATAAAATCCTTGAACGCGATCTGTACGCCATACATAGGGAAATATTCGAAAATAACGAAATAAGCGATGACCGGGAGCAACAAGACGTACAGCTGCCAGTTTCTCAAATAAGCGAGCAAAGATTTACGAAAGCGGGAATGCTGTGCCCCCGTCCGCATTGCACCCTGAGCTTGATGTTGCTGCATGAACAAAACATCTCCTTACCTTACTTCTCTGTCTAATGTGTGGACACCGGTTAGTTGTTTTTGCCCATCATATGCTTCTGATCCATCTGGGCCACTTTATCCAACCAAGGCAGCGTAAGCCGGAAGGCCCGGATCTCCTGCCATGTCAGCTTCAACTGCTTCAGGAGGGTGGAAGGGCGGCGGTCTGCATAGAACAGGGCCTTGATCCCGAGCGACTTCACAATATAGTTCATCCTGCGTATATGGAAGGAGTTGGAGACGACCAGACACGTCGAAAGGCCTCTCTCCTTCATCAACAATTCGCAGTTCACCATATTCTGAACCGTGTTGCGAGACCAAGCCTCCATAACAAGCAGCTGCGGGTCAACCCCGCAGCCGGTCAAATAATCGTACATGATCTGGGCTTCGCTTCGTGAGGAGGCGACGGACCCGCCCGATAAGATGACGCAGGAGTAGGAATGTCCGGCCATCAGACGAAGGGCAGTATCCAGCCTTTCCTTTAGAAATGGGTGAATCTCATCGTTGTCGCACCTGTAGCCAAGCACGATCAGCGCATCCGCATCTGCTTGGCGCAGACGGCTGCCGTGCATCCACAGCACATAGATTACCGGTACAGCAATTACGATTCCTAGCAAGATTAACAGTATAGTCATAGCTTCCGTTCCTTTTCTCTGTCTGACTGTCGGTTGCTGGTTTACTCGCTTTGTAATTCGGATTCCTCATTCGGATGATGGTCAGGGGTACCCCTGACAATAACCGGGAACATAGAAGTCGTTATGCCGCCGAATTCAGCKCGAATTAGAGTGCGTCCGGGGAACTTGGCGACTAGAACGCCATCGGCCGTCACTTCAGCCACCCTGGGATTGCTGACCACCCAATGCGAGTTGGCCGTGACGTCTACGGTAGAGCCGTCACTGTATGAGGCCACAACCTTTAAAGGGGTCTGCGTACCCTTTTTGACCCAATCGTTCAAGTCTTTAAGCGTTATAGACTGCAATCTCGGCTGCACTTGGATTGCATATCCGGCGGAACCCACTTCATTCACGGAGGCGGTTATGGTTGCTTCCCCTACCCCCACGGCCGTAACGAGGCCTGAAGCGCTGACTGTCGCAACCGACGGGTTGCTGCTCGTGAATACCGCTTGCGCGGTCACGTTGAACGTCCCCTTCTCGCCCAGCTCATGCGTCACTTTAAGCTGCCCTTGGTCGTGGTGCATCATGGGGGACGCCGGACCTTCCACGAATACTTTGCCGTACCGCTCCCAGGCTTGGAGATCTACAGCATGAACCCGATCGATCGGGTAGTAGGCGTAAGGACTATAAGTGTTGGAGCCCGATTCGAAGTCGATATACGCAAGTCCGTTGCGAACGACAATCTCCTCCGCATAAGGCGGAATCGTCATCACGTCTTTCTGATTGACGCTGTCGAGGAACCAGACCGGCACTTGCTTGCCATCGATTGTAACGTACGTATGAGGCGCCTCATGCATCGGATTGCTGTACTTCAACAACTGGCTGTAAGCATTCTCCGCCGTATAGCTCAGCAGAATATCGTCGCCCGTAAAGGCCGCTCCCTGAATCTTCCCTTGAATCGATAAGATATAGTCCGGAATGGCCGCTTTACCCGGTTCCGGTGCTTGATCAGCAGGCAAATTATCCGTCTCCGCATCCAGCTTGTAACCGGTCAGCCAAGCCCCATATTCGACGCCGTCCCGGTTGGTCAACAGCTGCCTTGGATCAGTCGGATAGCTGGGCGGCTGGTAATAATCGCCCGTCCACAACGTGCCGTCCGCATAGGTGGCGAAGGAGGCGTTGTTATACACAGCGAACCCGTTCGGTGTGAACTTAAGATTCGAGTTGCTCGCTTGAGCATCGATATCCTGCAAATCGATCTGGTACAGGTATCGGTTGTTGGCAATCCAGGCATGCTTGCGGCTGACTGTTACTCCGCCCGCATGACCGTTATAGATCGTACCGTCCGTGTTGTACAGATGCAGCGCTTTGGTCATGCTGCCCGTATTCGCGTCCACGAACGTCAGCATGCTCGGCCGTTTGTCCGGCCGGTAATAGCTGAGAACGAACCAATCCTTGCCGTCGATGTAATCCATTCCTTGCGGGACGAGTCCTTGGCGTAAGCCCGGAACGACAACCCCCGGCTGGCTTACATTCAAGTACTCCTCGAACGGTGGGAATGGCTCCTCCACCTGGAAGCCCATGCTCTCTTGGGTGACGATCTGATGGTCCGGCACCGCCGTAACGGCAGCCGACTTGGAGGACTCGTTGTTCGAGGAATCCACGGCTGTCAACTCGAACCGGTAAGACACGCCTCCCGTCAGGGCCTGCACCGCAGCCGAATAAGTAGCATCGTTTACCGTTACGGCCAGCTTGCCGTCCTTGTAGATTCGGTAAGCGGCGATATCCGCTTCCGTGTTGGGCTGCCATGCCAACGCCACTTCCCCGTAACCGGCCTGGGCGTTCAAGCCCTTGGGGGCGGTCGGCTTTACTGTATCAGGAGCCGGAGGGACAGGCTTCGATTTGACCACAGTAGGGACCGACATTTGATTCGTTTCACTTAACGCCGCGACGCCGATCGTGTAAGTCGTATTATTCGTTAACCCTTTAACGGTATAAGCATTATAAGTACTGTCTGTTACGGTATCGTTCAACATTTTACCGTTCACATAGATGCGGTACTGCACAGCCGCCGTTCCTGCAGCCGGAGCGTTCCAGCTTAGCTGCACCTCCCGGTCTCCCGCCTTGGCCGCCAAGCCTGAAGGGGGTGCGGGCGCGTACGAACCTGGAGCTTGCCCAGCTACAAGCGAACCCGGTGTCGGCGTCTGCTTGTTCGCGACCTTACGCATCAAGCTCGTTCCATCGGTCGGATACGCGTAAACGATGCTTGTATTGTCGGAGACGTCGTTAATGCCGACGTATTCGGCCCGGCTGATCTCGATGCCATCCGGCGAGGACAGGATCAGGCGACGGGAGCCGGTGTTGGACAACCCTTGACCGGCGATCTCATAGAACTGGCCGGCCGTGACCTGCGAGCCTCCGTAGCTCGCATTGAATTCGTCCAACGTCACGGTTAAGTCCGGCGATTTCACCCAGAGCACCATGACCGTGTGGGGTTGAACCACTTGATCAGCAGTCAGATTCCAACGGGACAACGTGGAGCTGGCGTAATTCAAGATTTGATAGCCCTTCAAGGGAACCGGAGCGTCGCTATTGTTGTACAGCTCGATGTATTCGAATCCGTCTACGACTTTGCCCGCGTTGTTCGTTTTATTCTCCGAGTTGGGAACGATTTCGGTTATCAGGAGAGGCGGCGTCGGCATGGATACCCCTTCCGCGCTCGCTTTTTCAATTTCATTTCCGTTCATGAAAGGGATTGCCGAAAGAACTACGGTGCTTAGCAAGGCGATTTTCAACAGCTTTTTGGCGAACATTCCTATTCCTCCTCCAAAGACTATTTCGCGTTCTTATAGCGCTCGGCCGCGGCATCGTACAACTTCATGTATTCGTCTACCTTCATCTTCTTGATCGTAGCCACGTAGCTGCTCCATTCGGTGAACGGTACCGTCCCGGTAATGAATTTCACGGTCATCTGGTCGATGTATGTATTGAGATCGGTCCAGATCGCCTTCATTTGATCGGATTCTTCCACGGTATACGTGAACGCCGGCCAATTCTCCTTCGGCAGACCCGGCAGCAGCGCCTTATGCTGGTCGTTCATCTTCTCGGTTACCGACTTGAAATATTTCTTCGTGACGTAACCCGGATAACTTCCGCCCGGCCAAGTGACGTATTTGAGCAGCGCCTGTTCCATGCCGCCCGGATTATTGAGAATCTCGTCCTTGTATTGGAGCTTGCCGTCCGCCGATTCCACATAGGTCACATCCTTGAAGCCCATGAAGAACATCTTCTGCCCTTCTTCGGTGAAGAAGTAGTCGATCCAGCGCATCGTCGCTTCCGGATGCTTGTTCTTATCCGTAATGACGAACGCTCCCGGCTGCGCCAGCGGATTCTGGATGTTCGTGAACATTTGGTCCCCGCGAGGACCTTTGAGCGGTCCCGGAATTTCATAGTTTTTCTGACCCATCACCGTTTCCGGGAATGAGGTCGTTAGCGAGCCGTATAAGCCCTGGGAGCCTTTGGCTGCGAATTCCGGATTCTTCATCGTCAGGATATCCTTATCTATAAGCCCATCCGTGTACAGCTTATTCAAATACTGCAGCAGTTCCTTGTAGCGGTCGTCGGTCGGAATGAATCTCAGCTTGTTGGTGGACGGGTCGACATCTACGTTACGGTGATTCGTACCGCGATTCATGAGTCCGAACGAGCCCTTAAGTACCTCCAGAATGGAGCCGGTACCGACACCACCGAAGCCGATCTCGTCTTTCTTTCCATTTCCGTTCAGGTCCGTATTCTTTACGGCTTTCAAATATTCATAATACTCATCCAATGTCGTCGGCATCTTCAAGTTGAGCTTCGTCAGCCAGTCCTTGTTGATCCACATTTTCTGGCTGACCAAGATCGCCACGAAGTCCGGCTCGTATACGAGCGGCACGGAATAAATTTTGCCGTCCGGCATCGTGATCCCTTTCTTAATGGCGGGGTACTGATCGAGCAGCTTCTTGAAGTTTGGCGCATACTTGTCGATCATGTCGTTCAAGGGGATGAACATGCCCTGACTGCCGTACTTGGTCAGATCGGCGGTAGTAATTCTTGCGGTATGAAAGGCATCCGGATATGTACCGCTGGACATTGCCAGATTGAATTTCTCGCTCAGGTTCTCGAAGTTGACCAGTTGGAAGTCGACATCGATCCCGGTCTTCTTGGCGTATTCCTTCCACAGCATCGTTTCATTGAAGTTGGTCGCTCCGCCCGAATTCCGGCCTGTGAAGAAGGCAAGCTTGACGGGCTCCTTCACGATGGGAAAGCCGGTCACATTCAACACCGGATCGGACGGCTTCGAAGTTTCGACTGCGGCTGAATCGGACTCGCTCTTCCCGCCGCATGCGGAAGCGAGCATGCTCATGGCTAATATGGCGGAAACAGCAGTAAGACTACGAAATGGTTTCATGGTTACACCTCTAAGTTAAATTTTTTATTACCCTTTTTTATAACGCTCATAGATTCAAGTTAATCAATTTGATTTAATAACTTAATACTAAAACCTATTTGTTATGGCAGTGTTAACGGAATCCTAAGATAAAGTAAATCACATAATTTGGAAGCGCTTTATTTGCTCTCCGAAAATGCGGCTCCCCGCAGCTTATAGAGACAAGCTGTTCAAGGGAACCTCGAAAAAGTGTTTGACCGCAAAGCCCGCGGCCAGAACCGACTCGTTCATCGGCTCCTCGTTTGGAAGCAGCCGAACCCCCCGGCATGATTCCGGGGTTAATTCCAGCAACTGCCACCGCAAATCCGCAACGAGCCGTTCTCCGAAAGTCTCGATCCATTTGCCAGTAAGCAGAACATGATCGGGATTCAGAAACGTGACAATATTGGCCAACGCCTGCCCTACTCCCCGTGTTATGAGCAGGAATAAAGCAACTGCTTCTTCATTGCCTTCGGTCACCTGGCGACTGAACTGCTCCAGGGTCAGCTTCTTGTGGCCGGTTAGCCCGCTGATGGAGGCAAGCGTAGTCAGGCAACCTTTCCCTCCGCAATGGCACTTGAGCGCGTCGGAGCCGGTAAATGCTTTGTAATGGCCGAATTCACCAGCGACATGCGTAGAACCGGGATAGAGCTGGTTCTGAAACACAACCGCACCTCCAATGCCGTAGTCCAGCTTAAGAATGATGCTGTTGTCGGCGTCCGCCAAGCGGCCTTGGTAGCTCTCCACCGTCGCCAACAAATTAACATCGTTCTCAATATAGACAGGGAGTTGGAACTTGCTTTCGAGTCTCTTCTTCAACGGAAAGTTCCTCCACGCAAGCCCCGGGGATCGAAGCACGATACCCGAAGCCGCATCGACAAGACCTTGGATGCTGCAACCGATTCCTTGAACCCTGGAAGGCTGAGATGCCTTCCTTAGCAGGGTCTGAATGATCTGCTCGACGCAGGCGAGCGGCTGTTCTTCATGCTTAAACACCGTGACGTCAACCTTCGCCTCCGCGATCACTTCATTTTTGAAATTGACCAAGGAACCACTCACGTATTTGACAGCCACTTCGATTCCAATCGCATACAAGCTAGCCTTGTCAACGGTCAAGGGAATGGGCCTGCGCCCTCCCTCACCGGGAATAGGCTCACCCTCCAGAACGATGCTATCCTCCAACAGGCGGTTCACGACATTCGTTACCGTCTGCTGGGTGAGCCCTATTCGTTTGGAGAGCTCTACTCTGGATATCGGTCCTTCGCTATGGATGAGCTGCAGCACCTTCTGTTGATTAATGGATTTCAGCAATTGTTGACTGGACACTCGATCCATTGTGCGAAACGATCACTTCCCTTCGTTTGGCTGCTACAAGATTTCATTAGTTTAAAAGTTAATCAAATTGATTTATTAACTATTCTAATTTTAAATCCATTGGAAATCAACACTTATTTTGTTCAAAAAATTAAGAAACCCTCTGGAGAAGAGTTCAGATCGCCCACCRATTAATACAACAAGGCTGCCGTTAATTTTGGCAGCCTCAATCAATTGAATGTTCAGTTGAAGTATTCCTTGCCACATACGGGAGGAGCTTACTGCGGAAAATATCCTTTTTTAAAAATGGCGTACCACTCCTCAAGCTCTTCGCCTTCGTACACGCCAAGACGCTCTAATATGTGTCTGGAAAATTCCACCGCTCCGCTTCCATTCGCTGTAATGACATTGCCGTCTGATACGGACTGCGCGTCGATATAATGGCGGTCTCCGCGATAATTCGGCGCCCTTTCCTTCATGAATCCTAGCGCATTTCCCGTATGCTTGTTGTTTTCCAGAAAGCCGTGATTGGCTAGAAAGGTCGTCGCATCGCAAATCGCGGCAACGGGCACCTCATGTTGCATGCAATATTCAATTATCGATTTTGCTTGTTGATTGTGTTTATCTCTCCAGCCAGTGCCCCCGGGAATAATGAGCATCGCCAGGTCATATGCGGCGGGATAGTCGGTCAGATCGTAATCTGGTATGACTCTGAACCCTCCCATGGACACTTTCGGCTGCTTGTCGATAGCGGCGGTTGTGACGCGAAATCCGGTTTCAGGCTTGTTCAATTCTGCCGTAACGTAACTGGCTTCCCAATCCGCGAATCCGTCGGTAATAAATACAACTACTTCTTTCATAATAAAAATCCTCCATAAAGTTTCATAATGCTCGATTCGTTTCATGTATTCATCATATAGCCAAGAGTTATGCAGTTGAAGTGAATTATTGGAAATAACCCATACCGTGGCCATCAGCGATCGATCCGATCGTGATCCTCGACGATAAGTACCTGCTCCGTAACCTTTCTTATCGCCCGAAGTCAACATCGATTTTCCACCCTCCAGGTACTTGAACGATACGCCGCTCGGAAGCCAGGCCTGTCCCAGCCTTGCGAAAATCGTCCGGACCCAAGAGTCTATTCTCGTAGAACTCCCACTGTCCACGTAGAGGAATGCTGCCCTGACTCGAGAATTCCCACCCCAAGGCGTCTACATTTCCACCGTTTGCTCGCGGGTAATCCACAGTCGGGGTTAACCATTGGAAAATATTAATGACGGTGACGATGCAAAATATGCTGATCATCCCGAGCAATACCGTAAGTTTCTTAAACATGGCGCAGTCCTTTACAAATAACAAAATTAGTAGTTGCCCTCTTGATTTCGACATGCTTCGTCATTTTCCTTGGTGACCATGGAGCATTAACCCAACAAAAAAACGATCAATTTCCCGATAATGAGGGGATTGATCGTTTTAATGGGACCAGGAATGTCCTAAAGTCAGCGCTTAGAAAGCCCGGCTTTATGGATAAACTCGTCCACGTCGAGGGCCGCCTTCGATTGGTTGCACTCGTTGCACGCACAGACGACGTTGAGCGGGGTCGTATGACCACCCTTGGTACGGGGCAGCAGATGATCTAACGTATCGCCGTATCGGCCGCAATAGTGGCAGGTATTACGATCCCGCGTCATAATCATGCGACGGAATTCCTTGTTGCTGTATAGGCGCCGAATCGTATGCGGATTGACGACAACAGCAGCGCGTTCCCGTACGAGGATCGCTGCAAGCTCCAGATCGATCTCATGGTACCACGATCGGCCGTTATCGGTTCTACCGCGCATCCGAATGAAGCCCTGCCTCGTCGGCTTGAGAACCGACGCATCTTGAGGATCGATCTTGGTCTTATGCGCTTGCGCTTCGTTTCGGATCAGAGCGGGGAGCACCATCGGGGGCACTTTCTTCCCCTTGCCCCGTCTTCGTCTGCGGCGCTTCGGCTTGTCCTCCGCCTCGGAAGCGACGACCGACCTATCCGCTTCGGCTGCAGGAAGTTCGGACTTCGGCTCCAACTGACGGCAATCGCGGCACGTCCCCCGGCGCCTTCTTCGTCCCCCACTTCGGCCACTTCTGCTGGCGAACTCCTCCAACAACTTGGGCGTCCCGCACTGCACGCATATTTTGTACGCCGATTCCGGCTCTTGTCGATGAATTTTCCTATCTCTTGTCATACCCCGAGTATATCATACTGATCAAGAAAATGATTTCGTCGTGCATTATCGGTTATTTAGATTGTCCTAACAGGCTCACCATTAAATCGGGTTTCGAAGGTGACCTCCTGAATAATAGGATGCAGAATACTGTCCAATTCAAACAACTGTTCAATATGATATACGCCATACGGTAGCTC